>JAPLDV010000829.1 GCA_026391235.1 Bacteroidia bacterium
AGAATTTCCCGCAAGGGTTCAATGATCGGGATCCTGAAGGATTTCGTGTACCGGGTTTTGGTCCGGAAATACTCAATGTAATTTGGCAGGATTTCCTTGTCCCATCTCAACTTGGCCATGTCCACAATGTTCATGCCCCAGGCATAGTAGCTTGACAGGCAAGAGGTCACTGGTTCGAATCCAGTATGTCTCACAGGTGAAAATCAACGACTTACAAAACAAAATTTGTAGATCGTTTTTCATTTCTGCCAGGAATTTGCCAGGCTGTGGATGTAAGCATTCCCCGATATTTATCCGATCAAGATCAGATAGTAGCCAAAGGCATTAAATCGTGAAACCGGTTTCAATAATCAATTGGCGAATACCTTATTTACCGGTCTGAATCCGCCTGTTTTCCCAGCGGATATTCTGCCAGCGAAAAATAGGTGGGGCCTTCCGGAGCCAGTCGGGATTCAAACAGGATCAGCCGATCGCATACGATATTTTCAGGGAAGACCGTTCCGGTTAATTGAATCTGCCGGATGTCGGTAAAATCCTTGAATCGGGCCAGCGTGACATGCGGCTTGACCGATCCTCCCCCGGGAACGCCGGTTAGTGTATGTTCAAGTTGCCGGTATACGGCAGTAAAGTCCGGATGCTCTTCATATAAAGCCCAAACCATATAGGGTTTTCTCTTGGGCCAGATGCAAATCTCCTTCAGGTTCAGCGTCATTGGCTGAAAGTTAGCGCATATCTCCCCGGTGGCTGCTTTGAGCCCGGACAGTTTATTCTGTGAGACTTCTCCGATGAAACATGCCGTCACATGGAGATTGACTCCGGGTACCCAACGGAGTCCGATGATCCTGCGGTTTGAAAGGCCGAGAACTGATGCTGCCTGCGTGAAGAGGCTTCCGACCGGAAATCCTGTAAACAATCGCATACCGATATGAGTTTGATTATGTGGTAAAAATAATTTGAAAGGCGCTAATCCACGTGCTTTATTTCCACGTCGCCATATTGCCGGACATCCTTCACAATTGCCTTGCCTGAATAATGAATGTACCCTTCACCAAAATGCTTTATCCTGATTTCCCGATCGGCGTAAAGCAGAACATTCCCCTGGGCCATATTATTGATAGACACCCTGTCAGCAATCAAATCTTTTGAATTGAAATCCCCCTGACTTTGATTTTTTACGGTCAGGCTTTCGCATTTGCCTTTCAGCATCACATTGCCTTCGGATTGGCATAAGATCTTGATAGCCGTAGCACTGATATCCAGTTCGGTGTTGCCAACGCTCTGAACTTTTATCTCAATAGGATGCGAAAGGGCAATTTGGTTGCCGCAAATCAGGTTCGCGTTTTCATTCCTGACAAATAGTACATCAATCTGGCGTAAGTGGATCTTGATTTTACAAACCGTGTAAACCGGTTTTTTCAGCTTTGTTTCCGCCGAAACATAGAGGGTTCTTCCCGAATTTACGACCGAGAAGAATTCCTGTAAATTCTCATCGGTTTCAACGATCACTTTTTCTTCATCCGATTGATACAATTCAATCAGCCCTTTGCCGGAAATGTGCAGGCGAATGAACGAACTCACGCTGATTTCCCTGGACACGACGTTGCCATTTCCTTTGACTTCAATCATTTGCCGAAGCGGTTTAAAATTTACCATTTTATAAAGTGTTAAATTTGCTTGCCTTTATCCGATGTAAAAGTAGACCGGCGACGAATCGTATATTTATATTATCAGGATAATAATTTATATTTACGGGATTAGTTAAAAATCGTGAAAAGCAAATCAGGGAACTGGCTGTTGAAAGGTATTAAAATCACGTACCACGAATCTGGCTCTGACAGTCCCCCCGTTGCGGACTGGCCAGGCATTCCTGGTGTGATCACATTGATGTTCTGTCTTCAGGGGAAACTTTCAATTGAGGGGAACGGGATTCCGGGAGCCTGGGAGCTGTCAGACAACCAGCACAATATCTATTTTACCAGGGAAGCTGATCGGAAAATTTCGGCGAGGGGAATGCAGGTGAAATGGGTCTCCGTTCAATTCTCCAAAAAATCATTTTTATCGCTGGCCGATACCAGGAAGATCCCCTTCCAGCCGAGCACGCCGGCCTGGAAATAGTAAGCCTCGATCACCGGGATCCAATGGTTGGGGATTGCCGTGTGAATGGCGCTCAGCAGCAGGGTACTGAGGATGATCTGTATCATCGCGGTTAGTTATGCTACCGGTTTTTCGATCAGGAAATATGCACCGAAATTGAGATTGCCTTCGTCGACCAGCCTGAAGTTGCTCCGGGTGAAAAGTTTCCTCCAATTGGCGCGGGTGGCGAAGGCAAAGCTCAGCACGTTAGCCATTGCAAAGGAGGAATAGCCCCGAACCATGATGATCAGCAGGAAGCGACCGCCAGGCTTCAGAACGCGCCAGGTTTCCTGCAACACCTGCAGCCGGTTGTCGCCCAGATGGTCGAACATGTAGGAGCTCATGGCGGCATCGAGCACGGTGCCGGTTCCGCCCTTCACCAGCTCCACATAAGGCAGCACAAGGTTATCCCGGCTCTGGGAGCCTTTAGCCAGGATGTTACCAATGAAGAAGTTAACCGAAAGAAGCAGAAGAACGGTAAAAATTACGAGCTGAGCTACCGGGTAGGCGGGCAGGGTGAACCAGCTGTAGAAGGCCACGGTCGGGGAACAGCTTGATGAAGTGGGCAGCCCTCTCCAACCGGAGACGGATAACGTACTGCTTCGGTGTCTCCGACAGGGCTTCCAGAAAGATCTTCTGAAAGTGAAAGGGGGATTAGCTGGCTATGCCCGCCAGCGTCTCCAGCGATACATCGCCCGCCAGGTTTTGGTTGATGTAATGCAGCACCTTCAGCAGAGCCTGCCGGTATTCGGGTTTAGCGGTATGGTTGATTTGGTGCATAATCCCAAAAAATTTCAATTTTTTACGGATTAACTTACCTGCCTGTGGATGAAGTCAGAACTTATCCTGAACTTTCCCGGATTGAAACAAATTGATTTTTTAAATTGATAGAAGGACTTTTTGATTACACCCTATGGGGATTATTCTTAGCTAGTTTTTTGGCAGCTACTGTCGTTCCTTTCAGTTCTGAAGCATTGCTTACCTTTCTAATCATCAATGGAACAAATGCTTATACTGCTGTTTTGGTTGCTACAGCCGGAAACTGGCTTGGTGGAATGAGTAGCTTTGCCATTGGTTATCTGGGTAAATGGGAGTGGATTGAAAAGTACCTGCGGATAAAACGTGGCACCATTGAAAAGTGGCATAACCGCCTTTATAAAAGAGGAGCACTTTTTGCGTTTCTATGCTGGGTTCCTGCAGTAGGAGATGTTTTTGCCGTAGGGCTTGGCCTGTTACGCGCCAATATCCTGATCACTGCCATTGCCATGCTGGCCGGTAAATTTTTACGTTATGTGATATGGGGTTGGTTGACAGGGCTCGTATTCTGACCATTTCCAGCCACACTGTTGATCCAGATGGGAAGATAGGGTGAGGTGCACCCTTAGGATGCCGGAAAGTCGATACAGAACCTGGTTTTTTCCCCGAGAGCAATACAGCGTTGCCGTAATTCCTGATCTTAGTCAGGTTGGATTTTGATTCATCGAGTTAATGAAGAATTTCCTTGGTTTCCCAATTTTCATACAATAATGAAGCTTACAGTAATCATTGTTAACTAGTAGTTCATTATGGTAACATACGCACCTTCTCCTGATTGGTATAGTATGAGCGATCCGGCAATAGTGAAAGAACTATGTGGTATCCTCAAACAGGTTCGATTGCAACAAAACATAACGCAGGAACAATTAGCAGAGAAAGCTAGCCTTTCCCGTTCAGCAATCAGTAAGATGGAGACTGGCAAATCCGCGGTTGAATTGCTTACAGTTATCCAGGTACTCAGGGCGCTGCAGCAATTACACCTGCTTGACACCTTTAAGGTTGCGGCAACGCTTAGCCCGTTACTGGTTGCCAAACTCACAGCCAAAGGCCGGTTACGGGCTTCCGGTTCAACTTCAAATACTATTTAGGAGGGAAGCGATGGTAACAAGTGCAAAGGTTTATTTATGTTGAACTGCTTTGTTAAATTGGCAGATGCGGAATGTGTGCCTTTGAATTCCGTCCGGCTACCCGCATCGAGCCGGGAGCTTCCCAAAATCTGGAGGTTTTGGAATTGGTAAATCCGGCGCAGAAGGCCCTTAACTGTAAGGAGGGTTTAGATACCCACTTTTCTGATGGCGAAAAGATGGCCGTATTGAATATGCCTGTCATAAGATGGCAATCGTCGAATGGTTTTCAATGTCATAGGCATTAATAATGATGACCACACCAAGAATATCACTTTCCTTATGGATCAATCAGGTCGGTGGAATCTTTCCCCTGCTTATGATGTGACTTATGTCTACCACCCATCGCACAAGTATCTGTCGCAACACCAACTTTCTGTAAACAATAAGCGGACCGGCATTACCCATGATAATCTGTTAAGCGCGGATGAAGGAATGAATATCAGGAAATCAAAAGATATCATTGAGCAAATATGCGAAGCGATTAAGAGGTGGCCAGAGTTCGCAGCTATGGCCAAAATTCCCCAAAATCAAGTTATTTCAATCGGCAAAACACACCTGATAGATATCTGAAAACAACGTGCATTAACCCGCAAACCACGTTTTTGAAACAGCATAATACGAGATACAATTAATGTGTAACTTAACATAGTTTTACTATGACTAAATGGACATGAGGCAAAATCATCAGCTTACACGATTAATTTAAAAAAATAATAAAAGTAATACATTTTCCGTTAAAAACAGGTTAAACACCATTTGTGCAATTTTTTTCCTTTTATTTCCGATTTTATTATCTTCCTGCGCTTCAGACAAGCAGATTAACGACAAGGGTCAGGATATAAGCCTTGATGTTAAGTCAGGAAGATTGTTCTCTCCGAAAACCAATATTACTTACGCAGATGGGCCATACCATTATTCCATCTCTGGAACAACAAGGGACGGAGCCGGTTTCAATGACAGTATTCTTTCTAAAAAAAGAATTATAAACAGTGGAAATGAAACAATAATTATCGGAAAATTTTCCAATTCAGGTTTGGAAATTTCGCAGGTTTTTCGTCAGGTCGATGGTCATATTGAAGAAACTATAACGCTGAAAAATACTAATAGTAAAATAATTAATATTGATGATATCAGGTTTGGATTTATAACGGATATCAGTAACCGGCCCGACTGGCGGCTGTGTGCAGTGCCATTCAGGATACAGCTTGACGCAAGTAAACACGATTACTCGACTGAAGATCTGAAAAAAGGACAATATAGCAATACGGTTTATGTTGATGATCGTGCCAGGGCACCGCAATTGACCGAAGAGGGCCGGCTGCGTTCAGAAGCATGGATATGGTGGAATGGCTTAAAGGGTATGACCATCATCAAATACAATAATAAAGCTGTTGAACTGTCTGTTGTTTTTCCAAAAGTCAGTCAGAACCAGGCAACACTCCAATTCGGAGGCGCCGGGTATTGTTTATATAAGGAACCGACACCCGCACATCAACTTGCTCCCGGAGAACAGATTATTTTCGGAACAACCATTTATAAATCCTTTGAAGGGACAGTGGAAAATGGGTATGCTCAATATCGTGATTACCTCGATACCAAAGGGCATAATTTCCCGAAGGATTATAATCCGCCAGTCAACTGGAATGAATTGTATGATATCGGCTGGTACCATTCAGATTCAGCAAAACTCAGTAAATTCTATACCCGTGAAGCTATTTTAAAAGAGGCTGAGAAAGCTAAAGCACTTGGATGTGAAATGCTGTATTTCGACCCGGGATGGGAAGTGGCAGAAGGTCTTACCCTATGGGATTCAACCCGGTTAGGCTCCGTTTCTTCCATGATAAAAACGCTGAAGGATGATTATGGCCTGGATATGGGTTATCGCACCATACTTCATAGTACAGGGGGGCTATGGGCAGAGAAGTATCAAATAAAACATGCTGATTATGAACCTGTTCCTACCAATAAGGAATATCTCGATATGTTGTGCATCAATTATCCGGAGTTCTACAAAATAAAGCTCGGCAGGATCCTTCATATCTCAAAGCAGGGCGTTAAGTTTATGATGTTCGACGGGTGGAACTGGTTTGGTACATGTATGGATACATCTCATCATCATGAGGTTCCTCTGACTACTCAGGATTTTATTATGGCTGTCTATAAAACAATGACCGAAGTCCGTCAGCAATGCCCCGGACTCACTATTGAAGCGCATGATCCGGTCTGGCCTTGGTGGGCATGTATCTATGTTCCCACCTATTTTCAGCAAGGATTCGGGGTCAGTGATTCCCATCAGGAAGACTGGGGATTTGAGTATATGTGGGACTGTATTAACGACTTAAAAAGTGGAAGAGCTTTGGCGCTCTACTATTATAATCTCGGATGCAATGTCCCGCTTTACCTGCACATCACTATGGCTGCTGATAATGACAACTGTGTTTTTTTCTTTGAGTTCCTGGTTCCATTTGAGCTGCTTAACAGTACTGAAAAGATGGATGTAAATGGAGCAGATGCAGTTTGGACTGAAAAAGGAGCCGTGCTGAAATTGACATTGCCGGCTATGTCAACCGGTGTAATATGTATAGGAGAATCAGTAAGGGACTTAAATTAATATCCGGAAGGGTTAATAGAAACACTATCTTTGAAATACAGCTGACAAGCAGACTGAACGATCGATTTGATCGGCGTGTCCGCGGAAAACCATGAAACAATTAATTATTGACGAATGAACCCACAAAAGCATTTGGGATTATTACCCGGGGTCGTTTTATTCTTTTTTGCAATGACCATTGTTCCGGGTTGTAAGGAACAACCAAAAAAAACCTATGAACCAACCTTTGAATCCCTTGATACCCATTCTGCTCCGATGTGGTTCAGGGATGCCAGGTTTGGAATCTTTATTCATTGGGGAGTGTATGCAGTGCCGGCGTTTCATGAGTGGTATGTGGAATTGATGAGCCCCAGGTCCACCTGGGGGCAAACCCCGGGCGGTCCGCCCTATACTGCTGCCCAGGGGGATCTCACCGACAGCGTGTTTCGGCTGGAAACCCAGGGCAGCGGGGGTGTGGCCAATAAATACCATCGGGAAAACTATGGCGTTGATTTTGAATATGATAGCTTCATCCCCATGTTCAAAGCTGAACATTTTGACCCGGCAGCATGGGCCGATCTTTTTGTGCAGGCGGGGGCCAGGTACGTTGTTATGACAGCCAAGCATGGAGATGAGTTTGCTATGTGGCCCTCCAAATTTACACCGCGCAATGCCATGGACATGGGACCGCACCGTGATCTGGCGGGTGATCTGTTAAAGGCGGTTCGTTCACGGGGACTGAAAATGGGATTTTATCACAATACCACGTACTCGTTTTGGGATAACCGGTATCCAACCAAAGGATGGGTGGATTACATGAACAATTCCATCAAGGAACTGGTGGATTTGTACCAGCCGGATATCCTGTGGGGGGATGTCACGGTTAGTCCTGTTAATGACGAAAATGGAAAGCCGTTGAATGCCGACTATTGGAACAGCAAAGAGGTTATTGCCTATTTTTACAATCATTCAAAAAATCCGGATGAAGTGGTGACCAATGATCGCTGGGGTAATGATACGGCCCAGGCAGGCAGTAAATCAAAAAAATCCATTTCGAATTCCCTGTTTGCACAATACGCAAAATCCTGGAATGTGGAGAATGGGTCATTACTGGGCGATTTTCAAACGCCCGAACGAAGGAATATTACCAGGATTTTTGATATGCCCTGGGAAACCTGTGATGCCCTGGATCCCACTTCCTGGGGTTATAACCGGCGGACACCGGATGAAATGTATATGACTACAAATGAGCTCGTGGATTATCTGTCGGACATTGTGAGTAAAGGGGGGAATCTTCTGATCAATATCGGTCCAAAACCCGACGGAACCATCCCGGAGGTCATGCAGGACCGCCTGAGGGGGATAGGTGCCTGGCTTTCGGTGAATGGTGAGGCGATTTACGGAACCAGGCCCTGGTCGATCTATGGAGAAGGTCCTACAAATAAGGAAGTTGGATCATGGAACAGTCTGGATGGAAAAGATCAGTTTAGAGCCGGTGACGTTCGGTTTACCCGGAAAGGGAATGTTCTCTATGCTATCTTGCTTGAATGGCCGGGCAGGGAAATAACTTTTATTTCTTTGAAAGGATTGAAAATTAATAAGTTATCCCTGTTGGGATCGGATGAAATTATTCATTGGCAGCAGATCAATGAGGGGCTCAGTGTCTCATTGCCATTAAAACCGGTTTCCCCATATGCAAATACCCTGAAACTGGAATGTGATGAAAGTGGTCAGAAATAGAATGCTATTTTCCGATACAATAAAGGCCTTTAACTCCTTTCAGAATATATGCATCCTTGGTAATTGCTACCGATGACCAGATCTTATCGTTGAGTTTGTTTTTCGACAGAACTTCAAACTTCTTCCCGGCCTTGATTACGTGGGTGGTTCCCTTTTCATCGGTGATGAATATCTTATCGTTATTGGCCCAGGGTGATGCCCAGCAACCAGCCATGCTGTCGGCTTTTGCGCGATAAACAGAATCTCCGGTAGCCGCATCGTAGCAAGCCATTTTCCCTCCCCGGCCCCCGAGGAAGTAAATCAGCCCATTATATAGCAGTGGTGATGTACTGCCGACTTCGGCTGCCGGCTGCGACCATAATACTCCTTTGCTGATCCGTTGCCCTTCTGCAGGAGTGATATCGCCCTCGGCTCCGGCTTTAACAGCGAAAAAATTACCCTTAACTTCTTCTCCACGGCCAATCCCGATATAAAGGTGCTCTTTATCGGCCGCTGGTGAAGATATGCTCATTTCTCCACCCATATTTAACTGCCACAGCAACTTTCCGGTAGCCGGATCGTATGAACGGGCAGTTTTCCCGGCAGTGACCAGCTCATTCCTGATCTTGTTTTTCCAGATAACCGGTGTGCTGTAATTGGTTTTCTCCTGCCGAACGGCCCGCCATTTCTCTTCACCGTTTGCGGCATTAAGGGCAACCAGGAAGGAACTCTCTTCATTATCGATCTGAATAAAAAGTAAATCCTTATAGATTACCGGAGATGATCCCGTTCCCCAGCTGTTCAATGTCGGATAGGCTCCCAGATCTTTCTGCCAGATCAGGTTACCGTTGAAATCATAACAATATACCCCGGTCATGCCGAAATAAACATATATCCTTTTTCCATCGGTCACCGGTGTTTCTGATGCATAGGTATTGCCGGACTGAGCGCCGGTACGGGGGTTGCCTTTGCGGGCCACTTGTTCCCATAGCTTTTTACCGGTTTTCAGATCGATGCACGTGACTTCCCACCTGTATATATCGTTCCGGTAGCTTGTATCCTCCTTTTCCGGCTCTTGAGACTCGGGTTCCTCCGGTTTTTCCGGTGTTTTCTTTTCAGCAAAGGCAGATGCAATAAAAATTTTATTCCCCCATACTACCGGTGATGACCATCCTGTTCCGCTCAGGTCATAGGTCCACCTGATGTTTTTGCTCATCCCCCAATCATCCGGCAGGTTCGTATTGACGGCAACCATCTTGTTTTCCGGTCCCCTGAACTGCGGCCAGTTATTATTTGAACATGAAGCCAATAAGAGAACGAATCCCAGGAAGATACCGGGATTTATCCGACCAAAACTGATTTTGTGATTCATAATTTTTCTGATTTAAACACCGGGTCAAAATACTAATTATTTCGACTGATTTGTAGGAGAACAGACGTTCAGGTCCGGCAGCAAAATCCGATCGGCTTATTCCTTGATGAGATTTCTGCTTAGTGTCAGACTGATCTGATACCGGAAATCAAAGATTTTCAGGCAGCAAGAACTTTCAGGATCGATGAACCGATAATGGTGAAAAGCAAGGAGGGGTGGCTGCTGATTTTGAAGGGGAAGTAATGGTTGCGACCAGGCACCAGGCATACAGGCGAAATAAGACGGGAGGGC
>JAPLDV010000207.1 GCA_026391235.1 Bacteroidia bacterium
GACCGATCCTTTGTAATCGAATACTTCATTTTTTGCCTCCCTCCAGTCGGTTTTGATCACCAGGCTGGCAGCAATGGCCACGAACAGTCCGAATGGAATGGTTACATAAAAAATACTCTGCCAGCCGAAAGTCTGGGTAAGAATCCCGCCAAGCACCGGTGCGGCTGACAAGCCCAGGTAGACCGCGGTTACATTGATTCCGATCGCCTTACCCCGCTGGTTTGGCGGGAATACCGCCGTGATGATCGCCATATTGGTTCCGAACATCATGGCGCTGCCAATCCCCTGTAAAATCCTGAGAATGATCAGCATGGTGGAATCCTTAGCCAGTGCGCAAAGCAGTGAGGCTGTTACTACAATGATGTTCCCTAGAATGAACACCTTAACCCGACCGATCATGTCGGCCAGCTTGCCCAGCGGAACCAGGAAAACTGCTGAGGCCAGCAGATACGACATGGCAACCCAGCTCATCGTGACCGCATTCATTCCGAGCTCTTTGCTAATGCTGGGAAGCGCAATGTTCACCGATGATCCCAGAAACGGAGCAACAAATGAACTGACCATCATCAGCGACAAAATGAAATTCTTTTTCTGCTGTATTTCTTTATGATCCATATTAATTAAAAATGAAAAACAATCTTACCACGGATCTGTTTAAGTTTGCACCGCTAAAAATAGGTTTTTCGGGTCAATGAAAACAATAATTCAAGCACAAGCGTTAACCAAGGTTTATCCGGGGGGAATTGTGGCTGTCGATAATGTAAGTTTCTCAGTAAATGAGGGAGAAATTTTTGGATTTCTGGGACCCAACGGAGCCGGCAAGTCCACGACCATTGCCCTGCTCACGACGCTCCTCAGTCCGACAAAAGGCACCGCCACGATAAATGGCATCGACATCATCAAACATGCCTACCAGGCCCGTCTGGAGCTTGGATTTGTATCGCAGGACCTTGCCGTTGAGGATGCACTGACGGGATATGACAATCTCCGGCTTCAGGCAGGCTTCTATCATATTCCCCGGTCTGAGGGCCGTATCAGGATTGCTGAGGTTTTGAAAATGGTTGATCTGACGGCCCGGGCAAAAGATAAGGTTGAAACCTATTCAGGCGGGATGAGGAAAAGGCTCGATATTGCCTGCGGTTTGATTCACCGTCCCAGGATCCTTTTCCTGGATGAACCGACGCTCGGCCTGGATATCCAGACACGCCGCGAGATCTGGAAGTACATCAATCACCTGCGCGAAACCATCAACATGACGATCTTTCTCACCACGCATTACATGGATGAGGCGGATTCGCTGTGCGACCGGATAGCCATTATCGACCGTGGAGTCATAAAAGCACTCGACAGACCGGCGGTTTTAAAGGACGCGATCAGGAATGAGGTCGAAAATCCCACGCTGGATGATGTTTTCCTGCACCATACCGGTAAAGAAATGAGGCAGGATATTACAAGCAAGGAAGAGGCATTTAAGTCACGCATGATTATGAGGAGGGCAAGAGGATGAGCATAGGACTTTTATTATCTGATATTTACTGGGTATTCTGGCGCGAAATAAAGAAGTTCGCCCAGCAGAAAGCACGTTTGCTGATGGTGGTGGTTCAGCCACTGATCTGGCTTGTGCTGATGGGCAATTCCATGTCGGGCCTCACCCGGAACCCTCAGGCAGCACAAATGCTGGGAACTGGAAATTATCTGGATTTTATGACACCGGGCATCATGATCATGACGGCGCTGTTTGGTGGTGTTTTCGGGGGGATTACGATTGTCTGGGACCGGCGGACCGGCTATCTGAATAAAATGCTTGCCGCACCGATCTACCGGGCGGCCATCCCGCTCGGAAAACTGCTGTCGATCAGCTTGCAAACCATGCTCCAGGCCCTGATTATTGTTATCATTTCCCTTTTTCTCGGTGTTCATTTCAAGACCGGCTTTCCCGGCGTCGTGGCTTTACTCCTGATTTCCGGCATGTTCGGGGTCATCATGGGAGGAATTTCCCTGTCGCTCTCCTCGAGGATCAAATCGATGGAAACATTGATGGCGGTATCAAACTTCCTGACGATGCCGCTGATGTTCACGAGCAATGCCATGTTCCCGACCACCGCCATGCCCGCCTGGCTGAAGGCCATTGCACTGGGGAACCCGGTTTCGTATGCCGTTCATGCCATGCGCACCATCTCAACGCAGGGCTGGATATTGACCGAAATCTGGCCGGCAATGGCGGCACTTACCGCAATTATGGTGCTGATTGTTGCGCTGGCTATCAGGCTGTTTTCGAAGTCGGTGAATTAATACCGCTCATAAAAAATCCCCCGGCCAGGCACTCAGCCGGACCGGGGGATATTCATTTAACATTTTCAGGTATTACAGTTTGAAGGTAAAGCCAATCTTGGCTCCTCCCGACCGCCATCCCCATCCTGTTTCGGCATGTAACCACATTTTACTGTTCATTTTAAGCCGTCCGCCAATATGTGTTGAAAAATCAAATGGAAAGCTATAGTCATGTCTGCCAATATAAAAGCCCGTAGTAACTCCTGCATAAACATCAAATTTCTCCGGAATCTTTAATAGCCTGTTGAAATGATAGTTACCATTTACTGAAGGGGCTATGAAAATTCCAGTCCGCCAACCACCAAGAAGATCGGTTAAGTCATGTTCGTCATAATGCCAATAGGAGTAAAATCCCAATTCAGCTTCCGCTCCGATGGAGATATCATCCATAATAAAGTAATCAGCACCCACATACACAATGCCTCCCCAATTATAGCCAATTCCGGCGTTGAACTGCAGCTTGCCTTTATTGTCGCTGGTCTGTCCAAAGGAAAAGGCAACTAATGCTAAAGCGCAAATTGTCATAGCAAATTTCTTCATAATCAAATAGTTTAGTCTTCCTACTCATCTGGCTTTTCGGATTCGCCCCGTTTGATCCGTGGTTGCTGGACTCCACTTCTTCAACAATACTACTAACAATATTAATGCTATTTTGATTTTGACACAAAAATTTCAAAAGATTTCATCCTGGCCTGGTGCCGACTGGCCAAAGGCGCAAGCCATAGACGCATGTCAGAGAGAGACGCATTTATGCGTCTCTACGGGTATTTTGGGGCTACAAATAGCAGGTCCAATTGAATATACTTCTCCTTGGATTGCGGAAAAGTGAATTCATGTTCAATCACTTTCCCGGATTTGATTAACCGGATTTTGCCCTTTGATTCGCTCAATCCTTCCACTCTGACCGTGTATTTTCCCCCGATCAGTTCATCACGGATGATCTTCAGCCCTGTGGATGAATCGCCGGGAGCAGGGTGATAAACGAGCGGAAGAACAGCAATTCCGCCGGAATGCCGGATCTCGATATGGCTGCTCTCTGCCGCGGTTATGTTCAACTCGATTCCCGCGGGAACCCGTTTGAAGGGTACCGGCTGGCCGTCAACGATAACCTTATTTACTTCGGTGCCTGCAGCCAGGGAGAGATCGAGAAGAACGTTAAGAGGACTTGCAGGGGCGGCTTGCGGCCGCCCGTTAAGGAAGTAAAGATCGGTGGTTTGGGGGGTTCGGAGCAATTTCAGATTAAAGGAGTTTTCGCCTAACCGAATGTTTTCAACACTTACGGAATCCCAGTCGAAAGGGAAGCTGAGTGAAAGTCCGAGGGTGTTGTTCATGGCATCGGGATCGAGGCCGAGCATTCCTTCGATAGCGGGCTGGAGCACCATGGTTTCACTCCAGGCCTGGTGGCGGCAAACACCGAAATATTTATACTGCGTGCCGTGCAGGACTTCCTCGATATAGCCAAGCGACCAGTTTTTATACACCAGCAGGTTGCTCATCATCTTTGAATAGCCTTGTGCGCTGTTACCTGAAGCATAATCACCCAGAGCGGCCCAACCGGTGAACAGTGGCCACACACTGCCGGTATGGTATCCTCCGGGAGCGAAAAACTTAGCCTTTTCACTCACGATCCGCGTACCCCAATCGGTAGTAAAATTGCAGGATGCCAGCTGCTCCACTACATTCCTGACCTTTGCAGAATCACTTATCTGCCCCCAATAAACTGGTATCGAGGTCATTACTGATGGCTCCGCCAGATAGGTGCCATCTTTGTACAGTCCATGGTTAAAGAATTTCGTATCCGGATTCCAGAAATTTGTATTGAGCTTTTCCAGAACAATTGCAGCCTCATTCTCATATTTACCGGCCAGATCCGGCAGCCCGATATATTTGGCCATATAGGCAGCCTGTTTCAAGGCCTCTGCCCAGCACGAAACCATATACTGGGTGGTATGCGTTCCGTACAGATCGCCACCCTCTTCCCAGCCGTGACCCTGCTGGGTATTCTCAATCAGATGATCGCCGTCGGTATCGGTGGAAAAACAAAAATCGATCGCCTTTTTGATGGCCGGCCACTCTTTCCTGATCAATGCGGTATCGCCGGAATGATGTAAATACTTGCCTGCCAGAGCGATATATAAAGGAGTGGCATCGGCTGCATCGTAATGGGCAATACCCGAAGTGGTCAGCTCATGATAGATTTTCCCGGATATGTCCTGATATTTCGAGAAGAGTTCCAGCACCGTTTTCACCCGGTCGAAGTCTCCGTAATCCAGTACTGCAAAGCTGCTCCACACGGCATCGCGGCCGAAATACCAGGCATACCCCGGGCGGCCGTTGACTTTGTGCCCGCCTTTCCAGCCGTAGTCAGTTGTTGCATAGCCTGCAACCAGCGAGCGTCCCACACCGGGGGTATTCACGATAAACCGGTCGGTGCCCACTACTGCCCATTTGTAGCCGGTATTAAATTCAGCATCCGGTGAAGTTATGCTCAGTTTTCCGTTAAAAAGCGATTTTGAATTCCCCACCGAAGCCATATAAACCGCCTTTGGATCAAGCATTGCCCGTCGATAAGCGCTGATGGCCTCGGTTAATCCGGTTGCCGAGGTCGCCAGAACTACATCCATAGATTCAGACCCGTTTAATGAGACAGTCATTCCTGCGCCAACGATCAGACTTTCACCGGAAGAGGCTTTCTGATCCTTAACCGACCTGTTCACCCCAATAACCGACACAAAATCTCCGGCCTTGTTTTGGATCACCCATCCATTCAAGCCTTTATCCCAGCCATATTTTATCGCACCCGTAACTTTTTCAGAATAGGGCCACATGAACCTCTGGTTGCTTTTAAAGGAAATATTGATCTCAACCGGCTCACTGCCGGTATATTCATAATGGATCACCGCCGTGCCATCGGTGGGATGACAAGTGATAACCTCTTTAATTATCTTGTTGTCAATCTGATAGGTGCGAATAAAAGACTCTGGCCCTACATCAATTTTTGGGGTCAGTTCATTCAGGCGTATTAATTTGCTGTTTCTGGGGAATTGCACCGAAATCTCATAATCGCGGATAGCCATGAACGGGTGCGCCCACACCTCATCGATCCCGCCGGCTTCCTTGCCCATGAGCACCATCCGCTCACCGGCGATGTCCCACATATTCTTTGCTCCTTTGGGATTTGTAAGTGCAATCGGGTTGGGGGTAACCTCCCATCTTACCGGAGCTCCACGGGTACAATCAGGTGAAGAAAATTCAGAAGCCACCACTTTCCCGGGCTCAAAATCCCAGTATCTCACAGGCGTTTCGGAACGATTACCGGTTAGATATGTAAACACATTTGAGGTGAATTTCTCCAGATGTGCCCGGTTGTAGTTGGGCTGGTTAAAATACAGATAGGCCCCAACGGCCAGAATTTTTCCTTTACCCAGATTATACTCGGTGATCAGCTTACTGTCCTCATAGATAAATATATAAGCCCAATCCACAGCTACAACCTTTCCCTGCGGAACCACCGTACCGAAATATCCTACCCTTCGCACCTTCACATCTTTTTTCGGGGCATAGCTGTAAACTCCTCCCAAAAGACCGTCAAAAACCGGATGGCTCCTGAACCCGTGCAGTCCAAGCTTCCGTCCGTTACCTTCGTCCTTCAGCTCCGTGTAATCCACAGTCGGAGCTGATTTCTCAACTCCCAGAAATGGCAACAGCCGCACAGCATCCAAAGAAAGAAACAGGCTCCCGCCCGCCTCCACATATCTTTTCAGCGACCGGATCGTCTGCACCGAAGTATCCGAAGCAGTCAAAACTGTATCTGATTTATGATACCAAACTACCCTGCAATCCTCTGGCCCCCTGATCTTTTCCAATCCCTTAAAATCCACCTCCTGCACCTGCAACTCCTTCTGCCCCTGCAAATACTCTAAAGCCGCCTTCTGCTCTGGCTCTCCCCCGGTACTCAAAAAACCAACTTTCGCGATCTTCCCGACTGGAGACGCATGTGATGGAGACGCAGGTGATGGAGACGCATTTAATGCGTCTCTACGTCTTCTGTCTTCCGTCTGAACGGCATCCTCCCAATTCACCACATATCGCCACCAATTGTTAAGGTGCCCGTCTGCCGCATTGATTCCTTCGAAATGCGGAATATGGGTGAACCACCAGCTCATGTATCCCTCGTGCGAGCATTGCCACTCGGTGCAATCCACCGTCCGGGTCATTTCACTTTTTATATCAGGATAAAAGTTCCAGCCATCGGCACAGGAGGTGACGGGGGTTTTATTGATCCAGTCGTAATCATGACTGCCATTCGGCGGGAAGTGTATGTTCCCGATATTTGCCAGGCCCGGATGTGTTTTTTCAAAACGGGTATAGTTCTCCCAGTTGTTGGGGGCCGGTGCATCCTTTTCCCACCGTCCGTAAAGATGCCACATTACAGATTCGAACCGGTGGCCGTAGCTTTCAAGCGCCAGCGACATTTTCCGTTCGTAATTGAGCCCCATCACCACCAGGAGCTTTTCATTCGTGGTAGTTGTTGTTGGATCGGAGTTGAGCCAGAATCCGGTTTTCCCGCAATAATTTGATTCCCACATGCCACCATAAGGAAACGACCATACCCATACCTCGTTGATCTCATCGCGGTCGCGCATCCTGTCGAATCCATAATGCTCCACAAACCGCTTATAATCGAAGTGGGTACCTATTTCCTTCAATGTTTTCCAGTCGGGTTCCATCAGCAACCTCACCATCTCAGTCATCCCAACCGGTTGATTGTTATCGTTGCGGTTCGAAAAAAGCAGGGTGTCATCGATTATCTTAACTACCTCATATTGAACTGTTCCATTACTAATCTTCTCCAGTGCGGCTTCATATTCATTGCTTAGTTCGCGTGGATCGTTCCACATGAAAGTACGGTTCGGGGTTTTCAGCACTTCATGCATCTTTTTGCCACCGTACTGTGGCAAAGAAGGGTCCTGGACGACGACGGCGACTTTGATCTTTATCGGGTTGTCGGTTTTCAGTTGTCCAAAAACAGACGAAGGGAAGAAGAAGGCACAAGGCACAAGGCTCAGGGTGCAGGTACGAATAAAGAAAGAAGGCACAAGGCGCAAGGGATGAAGTTTCATAGCGGACGTAATAAGGGTGATAAACATACATAATAAGTGCCTTCTTACACACACATCATAAAAATCAAGGCCCGCAGACGTACCTTCGAGTAAGTAAACGAGCGCGTAGCTCACTATGTGTAATAAACAACC
>JAPLDV010000018.1 GCA_026391235.1 Bacteroidia bacterium
TACCGACAGAACTGACTGTGCACAGTTGAAACCATTGCTGAATGTGGTCAGGGCCTCTGCGGTTTTATTCATTGGAGTTGATATTATAGGCGAGTAAAACATTTCCATGGCGAATATATAATCGCCCGCCGGCTACCACCGGGTGGCTGAAATGCTCTTTTGTGCCTGAAGTAATCTTAAACGAGCTGATTAACCCAAGATTCTCACGATCAGTGCGGAACAAACCAACCTGACCGCGCTGGTTATAGGCGATGAGCCCGTCGCCGGCGGGTATCACCGCGCCAACACCGAAATCGATAGTCTTCCTGATTTTACCGGTTTCACAGTCAACCGATACATATTTTCTCCGAGTGTCGCTCGATCCGTACAGCCAGGAGCCCATACGGACAAAATTGCCGAAAGCGGTATCGAATTCGATATTTTTCCAGTTTATACTGATATTCTTTCCATCGGCGGACAGGGTTGCAGCCACTGCGCCATTATTGGGACCGGCAATCCAATAGATTGTCTTTCCGTCGAAAGCGGGAGTGTTGCACGGGACCTCCCCTGCAAAAGCCAGTTCGTAGTTCCAGAGCAGCTCACCGGTACCGGCATCCAGGCCCATCATGTTAAATTCGGAGGAGGTGACCAGAATTTTCCGTTCCGGCAGGCTGATCAGGAGGGGAGATCCGTACCCGGCAGGCTCTCCCTTTGCCGGGGAACTCCAGATCAGATCTCCGGTGAAACGGTTAAGCGCCACAACATTGTTTATCGCACCGCTGGGGGAACAATACAGCATTTCTCCATCAACCAGGACAGGCATGGAATAGCCGAATATCGGATTGATTCCGCCGAGATCCTTTGTAAAGCTGATGGCCCATTTCCTGATGCCGGTCTGAGCTCCAAAGCACCAGATATCACCGGTTCCCGATGCGATATACACCAGGCTGTCCACCACTACTGGTGCCGCTCTTGATCCGGGGAAACTTACCGTAAACTCTTCACCGTAAAGACTCTTCCAAAGGAGGTTCCCCTTCAGATCATAGGAATAGAGAGTTCCGGTATTATTGGTCTCTCCGGTTACAAAAAGCCGGTCAGATGCAATGGCCGGTGAACTATAGCCGTTTCCTATACCGGTGATTTCGAAAACCAGCGGAGGCCCGGCTTCAGGCCAGGAGTTCAGCAGCCTTACGGAATCCGGACTCCCGGCAATTCCTATTGCCGAAAACAGCAGCGTGGTGAAAAAGCCGGCCATGTTTATTTTTTAACTTTTCCGGAAAGAGCCTTTTTCATCTGATCAGGATCCAGTAATCCGGTGATCACTTTGCCTTTTTTTGAATCGGCATGCCATAAAACAGTGGTCGGAACACTCAGACCTTTGCTGATGTCGATAGAGATGGCTTTCAGGATTTTTCCGGTACTCACTTTCGCTGTACCGATCTGATACTCTGTTTTCTCTTCCGGGTTAAGTTTCACGGGAATGAATTTTTCATTGATGATCGGCGTCACTTCCTCACTGTTGAAGGTTTTTTCCTCCAGGCGCTTGCACATATTGCACCAGGGCGCGTAAACAAAGATCATCATCGGCTTTTTTTCCTTCTTCGATAATTCATAGCCTTCGGCCCAGGAGTACCATTTCACCTCCTTTGATCTGGCAAAGGAACATACCATGCAGGCGAGCAGGGTTAAAATCAGAATTCTTTTCATAATCGTTGTTGTTAATGTTGCAGATTGAAATCATTGCAAGTTACAACGGAAAGCGTTTCCTCCAATACCTTCAATGTTAATGTAAGTTAATGAGTGGTAATTTTTTATGAGCGAGCGGAATGGTTCTGTAAAGCCATCGAATTAGCCAGGATTTCGAATCCCTGGAGGAATGGGGCTATCAGATCGGCCGGAATCGAAGCGAAAACCTGTCTGTAATAGAAATCATTTCCGGAGTTAATGGTCCGGCACGTCTCTTTTCCTTTTTGAGTGAGGGTGATCAGGGTAGTACGCCGGTTGCTCTCCGGGATCGTCCGGTCGATCAGCTGACTTTTAAACAGGTTGTCAACGGTCCGGCTGACCGTGCTTTTATCGAGGCAAACCAGCTCTGCCAGTTCATTCAGGGTGATATTATCTTTTTGGTCGAGAGCCATCAGGGTGTGGCATTGGGTTATGGTAACCCCGCAGCAGCAGCCGGATTGGTTCTGACTGTTCAGTTCTCTTTCGAAATTGCGGAGTATCCGGCGGAACTTTCGGACGGGGAGGTCTTGCATGATGGTAGTGAATTTGACAACTGTTGCAAGATACAATAATTTGGTCATAATTCGTATGGAGATCGGAGCAGTGTGAGGGGTCCCCGCTTTCGCGGGGATGACAGAAAAGGGTGTTGTGGTTAGGGTAAGGGTCCCCGCTTTCGTGGGGATGACAGAAAAGGGTGTTGTGGTTAGGGTAAGGGTCCCCGCTTTCGCGGGGATGACAGAAAAGGATGTTGTGGTTAGGGTAAGGGTCCCCGCTTTCGCGGGGATGACAGAAAAGGGTGTTGTGGTTAGGGTAAGGGTCCCCGCTTTCGCGGGGATGACAGAAAAGGGTGTTGTGGTTAGGGTAAGGTTTGATTGAGGATTTTAGGTTGGGCCGAAATTAACAGGATTTGAAAATTCCGGTGTATCTTAGTAGGAATTAATCTAACAGTAATGAAAATATCGGTTAAAATAAAAACTAGCGCCATCCTGATGGTATTGTTCATCACCGGATGGGCTAACTCCGGTGTAGTTGCCCA
>JAPLDV010000301.1 GCA_026391235.1 Bacteroidia bacterium
TTGGGTCAGCCTTAGGACTCAAATGGATTTTAAAGAATCTTGGCCATTCAGTTGATGTGGCTATACCTGACGATTCCCCATTGTTCCTGAAATGGCTTCCCGGGCACCAGGAAATTGCCGTGCATGATCGAAAATCAGGCAAGATTATACCTCAATTATTCACAGATTGCGATCTGCTTATATGTTCTGATTTTAATTCCCCTGAGCGCCTGGGATCAATTGAACCGCTCTTCAGGCAATGCGATAAGCCTTCTATTTTAATCGACCATCATCCTGTATATGAAGAGTTTACCAATATTCAGCTGATCGATTCCTCGAGAGGTTCTACATCGGAACTGATTTTTCTTTTAATTGAAAAACTACAAATTCTTGAATATGTTGGATTTGAAGCGGCAACCTGTTTGCTAGCCGGTATCATGACAGATACAGTTGGATTAAAAGTTAGTTGCTCATACCCTGAAGTCTTTGAAACGGTTGCCGCCCTGATGCGACTTGGTGCCGACAAGGATAGGATATATTATGAGATTTATAATATGTTTTCGGCCGACCGTATGAGGTTGCTCGGATACAGCCTGGATAAAAACATGAAGGTCATCCCGGAATACAGGACGGCATATATTGCTTTGACAATAAATGAGTTAAGTAGTTATCACCACCGGAAGGGGGATACTGAGGGTTTTGTAAATTACCCACTTTCCATTGAAGGAATCGTTTTTTCAGTATTGTTTACTGAGCAGGATGATCACATCAAATTATCCTTAAGATCGCGCGGAAGTTTTCCGGCTAATGATTTTGCCCGGAAGTATTTCATTGGCGGCGGCCACAAAAATGCGGCAGGCGGACGATTTTTCGGAACTATGCAAGAAGCTATCGACCGGTTTGAAACCGTATTGCATGAATACCGGAATTTACTCTGCACCGACGAATAAATGCTCTCGCATACTCATCTGAAAACCATGAACAGAATCAAGCTTTTGGCTCTCCTGTTTGTAATCGTTTCAATCTTTTCGGGAAGTGGTTGTAAACCGAAATATCGTCAGCAGGAACACCAGCTGAAAACCTCTTTTCCCGATCAGGAATCTATTTACCGGTCCAATCAATTGATGATAAAAGAAAATGCAAAATCGATCAGAGACAAAGCTGCCATAAAAGAATGGAATCTTACAGAGACGGGTACCGGTGTTTTTTATCAGGTATTTGGTTTTTTGAAAGGTGACCAGTCAAATAAAATCGAACCGGGAGATAGGGTTTCATTAACTTTCAAGCTGACTCTCCTAGATGGCACAGAATGCTATTCCTCAGAAGATCAGGGATTAAAACAATTCGTAGTTGAAAAAAGTGAAGCAGAATCTGGTTTGCATGAAGCCATTCAATATCTGCATCCCGGCGACAGCGCATTGATTATAATACCTCCTCACCGGGCATTTGGGCTGATCGGGGATGGAAAACGTATCCCGCCAGGAGCCATACTGGTTTATGAAATTCGTATTGATTCGGTGGTCCGGCATCAGACTAATTGACCATTTTCCTATTTTTGCCCCAAATACCATGATTATGAGATTATTTGTCATTGCTCTGCTTGTTGTCATTATTGCCGGTGGCTATTCTTGCAGAAGTAAGGAAAAGGGATTCAAAAAGCATGCCTCGGGCTTGTCTTACCGTTTTATTCAAATGAATCCCGAAGGCAGGGTTCCTAAAACAGGTGAT
This sequence comes from Bacteroidia bacterium, assembly GCA_026391235.1. The sequence continues at coordinate 1,708 of JAPLDV010000301.1, forward strand.
ATCCTGGTATTATCCCTGAAAATATTGAACGGGGAAAACAAACTGGTAGATGAATCCAACTTTTATCGGATGCAGCTTGGTAACCCAATGTTTAAGGGTGATTTTTATACGGCTTTGTCTCTGATACAGGTCGGCGATAGTGTTTGTTTTAAGTTAGATGCTGCCGGTTTTTTCGAGAAGAACAGAAAACGGGATCTGCCTGTTGAATTCCGCCAGGGTGATCCTGTGTATATCTATGTTCGTTTAAAAAACATTTTAAGTTCTGAGGACCTTGAAAGTGAAAAGGAAAGCATCTATCATACTGACTTTGAACAGGAAAGCAATCTTCTTAAAGATTATATCGAACTCACAAACACAACCGTAAAACCAACCGCTACAGGGCTTTATTACATCGAAAAAAAGAAAGGAAAGGGAAAAAAGGCTGAGGCGGGAAAAACCCTGGTTGTTCATTATACCGGAACAACTATTGATGGAAAGATTTTTGATTCCTCAATCCAAAGAGGGAGGCCATTTTCATTTGTCCTTGGCCAGGGACAGGTTATCAAGGGATGGGATGAAGGATTTCAGTTTATGCAGGAGGGTGGGGAGGCACGATTTATCATTCCATCCGACCTGGCTTATGGAAAGAGCGGATACACCAACCTGATTCTTCCTTATTCCACATTGGTATTTGAAATTGAGCTATTGGAAGTTAAATAAGACGTTAAGAACGTAAAGAACGTAAAGAACGTAAAGAATGAAAAGAACGTAAAGAATGAAACTAATGAAACACAGCATGGTATTGATTTTAGCAGCGGCTCTGATTTTTGGCGGCTGTAAATCCGATGATCCCTATGAAAAGGAACGAGTCGCCATTGAAAGCTATAAGAAAGCTCATAACATAACAGCTGAACCCTTAGCCAGCGGGCTTTACTATATTGAAACTAAAGCAGGGACAGGAGCCAAAGCGGTTTACGGTTCAAAAGTGCAGGTCAAATACAAGGGAACTTTTACCGACGGAACGGAATTCGATTCGGGAACTTATGATTTTTTACTGGGGATAAGCTCAGTGATAGATGGCTGGACTGAAGGAATCGGATATATGAAGGAGGGTGGTAAGGCTATTTTAATTGTTCCATCTGATCTCGGCTATGGGTCTGACGGAAATAAAGAAATACCCGGCTATACCCCATTAATATTTGATGTAGAGCTGATTAATATCTATTAAAGATTGATGACGAGCCCGTCGTAACCGGGTTCAATACCTTCAGGCAGCTCTTTAATAAGATCTGCATATTTGCCCGCCTGATGAGATATGTGTGTCAGGAATGCTTTTTCCGGTTGAATTTCCCGGATTACTTTG
>JAPLDV010000493.1 GCA_026391235.1 Bacteroidia bacterium
GCAAACCATCCGGCTATCAAGGCGGTAAGTCCGCAGGCTCCGGTAACGAACTGGTTTATTGGCGACGACTGGCACCATAATGGAGCATTCATGATGCTCGACGGATTCTCTTTTTACACAAAATTCGGTGATCCGATGGCGGTGCCAACCCGGCAGAATAACTCCGGTTTCCGCTATCCGGTGCCCGACAGCTATGAATTTTTCATGCGGTTAGGCAGTGTGAAAAATACCAGGCAATTCTTTGCCGACTCTGTAAAATACTGGCAGGAGCTGCTGGCTCATCCGAATTATGATTCCTGGTGGAAAGCTACTGATCCGAGGCCTTATCTGAAAAAAGTTCAGCCTGCCGTGATGACCGTTGGCGGCTGGTTTGATGCCGAGGACCTGTGGGGAACGCTGCACACTTATGAGGCAATTGAAAATCAGAATTCACAACAGGTAAAAAACACGCTCGTCATGGGACCGTGGTCGCACGGACAGTGGGCCATGGGCGACGGGGAAAATCTTGGAAATATTTATTGGGGTTTGAAAGCCAATGAGCATTACCAGAAACTTGAAGTCGATTTCTTTAATTATTACCTGAAAGATCAGGGAACGCCTGAACTCCCGGAGGCCACGATCTTTATTACCGGGGCAAATGAGTGGAAAAGTTTCGAAACATGGCCGCCGAAGAATACCGAAGAAAAGGCGATTTATTTCCAGCCAGGCGGAAAGCTTGATTTTTCAGCACCCATAGTTAAGGATGATTTCGATGAATATCTGTCCAATCCGATGAAGCCCGTACCTTATCGCGAGGATATTGCTGCCCAGCGGAGTGCCGATTACATGACCGATGATCAGCGATTTGCATCTCGCAGACCTGATGTAGTGGTTTATCAGACTGATGTTCTTACCGAAGACATGACTTTTACCGGTCCGCTTACTGCTGAGCTGTATGTGACTACTACCGGCACCGATGCCGACTGGGTTGTTAAGCTGGTCGATGTCTTCCCCGATCGCGTTGCAGCACCAGCCGGCAAAGACATTAAGGTGCCGCTGGGCGGGTATCAGATGCTCGTGCGGGGCGAGGTGATGCGCGGTCGCTATCGTGATAGTTATGAAAATCCGGAAGCCTTCAAGCCTGGAAAGATCACCACGGTGAGATTTGAACTCCCTGATATAGCCCATAAATTTAAAAAAGGCCACCGCATCATGATCCAGGTTCAGAACAGCTGGTTCCCGCTTGTCGACCGCAACCCTCAGAAGTTCGTCGATATTTACAACTGCGAGACGTCAGACTTCCAGAATGCCATCATGCGGGTGTATCACGATAAGAAAAATGCATCGTGCGTGAAGGTTAATGTACTGAAGGACTGATCGGGCATCATAATAATGCTGACTCATAGTGACATTCATTGACAATTGTTTACATTCTTTTGACATTCTGATAGTTTAATTAAATATCTTGGGGTATTGAAATTTAAGCGAATCAAAAGTCAGGAATGGAAATATTCACCCATAGAATATTTACCCACAGGAAAATTATTTTTATTTTCCTTTTTGCCATTTTTCTACCCTCGTTGATTGTGGGATATTTAAGCTTAACCACCTTCTCCAATAGACGCGAAGCTGTAAAAAAAATTCTGGAATCAAATCTTTGGATTTCAGGAGAAGCTGGGCTCAAATCCGTTGAAGATGCACTTTCTGAACAGGAGAAAAATGCTTTAATATCCGAAAATTTTATTCGTTTAACCGGGTCGATAAAGGCTGGCCAAACACTGGACCAAGCTTCTGAATATTCAAAAGATTTCGCCGGGCAATTTTTTTTGCTTAATGCTGATTTTAAAATAGTTTTCCCTGAAACAGGAAGCGAAAATACCTGGGAAATTCAATTGGAAAAGGAGATGTCAATTACCCCGTTCGCACAACTGTTCCAAAGAGCTGAATCTTTTGAATTCTATCAAAATAATTACGCCCGGGCTGCTGAATTATATAAAGAGTGTAGCGTATCCGCTCCCTCAAAGCAGCACCGTGCAATGGCACTTGAAAGCCTGGGACGCTGCCTTTTATCATCCAATAAATATGATGAAGCGAATAAAGTATATAATGAACTTTCCAAAAACTATGGACAATTCCAAAACAAGGCAGGTCACCCTTATGGTATTATTGCTGCCTTTCAATTATACCAGGTTTCTCAGGAAAAGAAGGAGGAAGAAAATTGTCTTGGAATTTTACTCGGCCTTTACAAAGAATTACGTGAAGGGATCTGGCTTATAAACGTTTCTGTTTATGATTTTTATATTGCAGAAATTGAATCCATTTTAAACAGCAGATTTAATGAAGGGAAATTCCCTGAAATTCAAAAATCTTACTTAAAAATACAAAAAACGCCATCTCCTTACAGGCAAGCCCTGATTTTTTCAAATTTTTTAGAGAAAAATACTATTCCGAAAATTAAAGAAAAATTTTCACTGGCACGTCCGGCGGGCGAATTTGTGCCTGAACGAATGCTTATCAATTCGGAAAAGGATTTCTTACTGGTTTCCTATACCATTCTGCCAAATTTTCAACCGGAACAAAATTTTTACGGCGGATTTTTTTGGGACCTCAAACTTTTAAAAAATCAGGTACTGCCTAAAATGCTTGAAGATATAACAAAAGATTCCGGGCTGGATTTTAAGATCGTGGATGATAAAGGCCAAAATATCACCACCGGGAAAGAAGAAGTACTATCAAAGGAATCCCTGACATTAACTTTTCGCATGTTTCCGCTGACCTGGAAACTTCTTGTTACTCTCCCTGAAATAAAAGTCCTGGAGAAGGCGGCACGCCGGGAGATTTTTTTCTACGGGGTCCTTCTGACTGTTATCATAGCCTTAATGCTTTTAGGCGCTGTTCTGATCGTGCGTGACATTTCGCGTGAATCTGAAACCACACGCCTGAAGACCGAATTTGTCCATAACATCACACATGAACTCAAGACCCCGCTGACACTCATCCGGCTGTATGGGGAAACCCTCCAGCGGAAAGAAAACCTCACAAACGAAGAGAAGAAAGATTGCTATGAGATAATCACCAAGGAAAGTGAGCGCCTGTCGCACCTGATTAACAATGTTCTTGATTTTTCAAGGATTGAAACGGGCAGAAAAGAATTTGATTTTAAAAATGGAGACCTGGCAGCCATTATCCGGGATACTTTGGAATCGTATCGCTATCATTTAGAGAAAAAGGGATTTGTCATCCATAAAGACATCCGTGACCTTCCGGAAATGAATTTCGATGGAGAGGCCATTGCCAGCGTATTAATTAATTTATTGAGCAATGCCATGAAATTTTCGCCAAAGGAAAAGGTAGTGACCGTGAAATTATTCAGAGATGACGGCAATGCCGTCATTCAGGTAGCAGATAAAGGTATTGGGATTTCACCGGCAGAAGTTCCAAAAATTTTCCAGAGATTTTATCAGTCGGAAAATAAAATGGTCACCGAAAGGAGAGGAAGCGGATTAGGTCTTACCCTGGTTAAACACATTACGGAGGCTCATAACGGCACGATTCAGGTTGAAAGTGAACCAGGAAAAGGCAGTATCTTTTCCGTGATCCTGCCCATAACGTTCACTGAAAAACATAAAACATGAAAAAGAAGATACTGATTATCGAAGATGAAGAAGATCTGATTAAAGGACTTAAAATGAACCTGTCCGATGAAGGATTTGAGGTGGACTGGGCGGTTGATGGTGCGGAAGGCCTTCGTAAAGCCCTTGAAGAAAAACCCGACCTGATCCTTCTGGATATCATGCTGCCCGAGATGAATGGTCTTGAGGTCTGCCGGAGGCTCCGGCAAAATAAAACAGACATACCGGTTATCATGCTCACAGCCAAAGGAGAAGAGATCGACAAGGTGGTTGGGCTTGAAATCGGGGCCGACGATTATATGACCAAGCCCTTCAGCATCCGGGAACTTTTGGCCCGGATTAAGGTCCAGTTAAGGCGCGGTGAAAGCGAGGCTAAACCGGGACTTAAAGTATATTCATTTGGCGATATTGAAGTTGATGTTGCCCAATTTAAAATCAGGCGAAATGGGAAAGATATGGACCTCACTTCCCTGGAGATGGAGATATTGAAATATTTCATTGCCCATCGGGGTGAAGTGGTGTCGAGGGATGACCTGCTCGATAAAATCTGGGGATATGAAAGTTTTCCCACCACCCGGACCATCGATAATCACATTCTTAAAATGAGAAAAAAAATAGAGGACGACCCATCTCATCCCCGGTATATTTTGTCGGTTTACGGAGGAGGTTACCGGTTTACCGGATGAAGACAATCCTTGACATTGTTTTACTTTTATTTGACCCTGGCGGCATTTACAAGTGCAACATTTGCAGTGAATTAATTTTCACTAACCAACAGGAGGCATCATCATGAAACACAGGACAACATTTATTTTAGCCGCTCTTTTAGCCGTCGTACTGACCGCATCGGGATTTCAGGACTCACCCCAGTACAAGATTCTCTTCGAGAAGGCAAAGTTTACCATGGAAACAAAGGGTGACCTCAACGGAGCCATTACTCTCTTTAACGAGATCATTAAAAAATATCCGAAGGAGCGGGAATACGCCGCAAAATCCCAGCTCAACATCGGCCTCTGCTATGAAAAGCTGGGCGCGAACCAGGCGCAAAAAGCTTACCAGACCGTGGTCGACACCTGGCCCGATCAGACCGAGATGGTAGCCCTGGCAAAAACAAAACTGACGCAACTAACGGGTGTTGTAGCCGAATCCAATCTTAGAGCCGAACAGAGTTTCAAGCTGGCGGGTGATCTGTACAAAGAATTCAAGTATGAATCCGCGGTGGCGGAATATGAAAAAGTGATCAAAATGGCACCAAAATCCAAACTGGCAGAGGAAGCACAACTCTGGATCGGCCAATGCTATTTTAAGGAGGGGAAAAATGACCAGGCGCTGGCATCGTTTAACACAATTAAAAAGGATTACCCGCAAAGCACGATTGTTCCTGTTACTGAACTGATGATCAGTCAGGTAAAGCAGGCGATCGCTACGAAACCCAACAGGAAGCCCATCGTAACTCTGGATGATAAAACAATTCTTGATCCTGCCACAGGAATCAGGTATACCAGAATCAATACGCTGGCAGGTAAAAACGATGTTATTACCTCGGCGTCAACCATAACCGCAATTTCTCCAAACCGCAAATTCGTACTGGTTAAGAACAAGGTCATTCCATTTGGTACCGGAGATTCATTTGAAGTATTCGATTTTCCTGCATCAGGTTGGTTAACAAGTGAATTGTCGCCCGATGGAACAAGGATTGCCTATTTAACCGAAAATTCCATTTCGGTAATTTCAATATCCCCGGAAACAGGTCGTCCAGCCGGTCCCGGTAAAATACTGGTCAGCGGCAAGTATAATCAATCAGATCTTTTCAGTTGGTCACCGGATGGTGAAAAGCTCGTATTGTCATTAGGAGTTTCAAATGGCATATCAAATTTATGGACTCTTTCCACCCGCGATAGCGAACTAAAACAAATCACGAATGGAAAGAGTATTGATTGGGCGCCTCTATTTGCCAAAAACGGGAAGAATATTCTGTTTAAGAGATTCACAAACATCATTATGCGTCCTGCCGAGGGTTTTAGATCAGTAATAATAGCTGATTCTTGCGCTTCTTACTACCATGAATTTTACTTGTCACCGAATAATCAATGGATTATTTATCCTGACAATGACTGGAAAAATTCTTTCTCTCTCTTCCGTGTTGGAGATAAACAAAAACAAGATCTATCCTTCCCCCAGGAAGTTGGAGATATAGTATCCTGGACCAATCAGGACAAAAAGGTCTATTTTTTCTCTCCTTCAACTGAATATAATGAGTCATTGGAAGTTGTGTCAGTCATGGGTGGGCCTGCC
>JAPLDV010000041.1 GCA_026391235.1 Bacteroidia bacterium
TGCATTGACTGCGGTTATTGTATATACTGAGTGACTAATGCTCAATTGAGATGCTATTACCGAAGAATACCCAACTAGTCCAGCAAAAATAGCCAACCAGAAAGGGTATAATACAACCGGCGAAGCTAAATTCCGGCAAGATTATCTATGGCAAGGATCTGACATTTAAAGGCGGATCGCATGGCAGCACTTTATCTATCAAAGAGTTTTACAAGCTTTGAAAACCAAAAATCATTATCAGAACCAGGGTCATTTCCCGTATTGATTATTTTCATCCCTTGCTCTCGCATACTTCTTTCGCAGGAACAGATAAGCCGGGATACCGGCCAGAATGAGCGTCAGCCCGATGGCAGCTTCCCGGGGCTTGGTTATTATGGTATTGAAAACCAGACCGATACAGAACAGGATAAAAATGACCGGCACCACCGGATATCCCCATACTTTGTAGGGCCGGTGCGCATCCGGCATCCGGCGGCGCAATAGAATTACGCCTAATGAGGTGGCCCCGTAAAAGATGAACACGGCAAAAATGAGCATGTCGGTCAATTGATCAAAACTCCCCGACAGCACCAGCACAGAGGACCATATACCCTGCATCAGCAGTGAGTTGGCAGGCACATTGGCTTTGTTAAGTTTACCGATACCTGAAAAGAAAAGTCCTTCGCGGGCCATTGCATAGGTTGGCCGGGCCCCGGTGAGGATACTGGCATTGGTGCAGCCAAGAGTGGTTACCAGGATCAGTGTTGAAATGAACAGTACACCTGCCTTCCCCCAGAAAACCCTTACCGCCTCAATGGCCGCAATCTGGTTGCCTGCGGCATTGATCTGTTCCAGCTGCGGGACCGAAAGGAGCTTCAGGTAAGTGAAGTTGACAAGGAGATAAACGCCGATCACTACGAACACGCCGATTACAATCCCCCTGGGGATATTCTTGTTTGCATCTTTCACCTCCCCGCCGATGAATCCAACCGAAGACCAGCCCTGGTAGGCCCAGAAAGCCGCCAGCATGGCAGTAAAGAACGCCGACAGGGTAACCGTTCCGGAGGTCAGTGTGCCCGCAGCCATGGCAACTGACTGCCAGTCACCATGACTCGTCAGACCGAACACAACGATGGTCAGCAAGCCCGCGGCAACCAGCAGCAGGATAACTTTGCTGGTGCCGGCCCCGCTTCGCAAACTTTTGATGTTCAGTAAAGTCAATAGCGTGATGAGAAGTATGGCCGTCAGCTTGATACCGAAATCATGAAACGGCGAAAACACCCCGCCTATGGTAAAATTTTGCAGGCCGGGCAAAACCTCAGGAATTGGGATGATACTGTTCAGCGATTGGGTAAAAACGTATGCCAGAGAGGCGATGGTGGCAGTCTGAATGACCGTAAATAGTGACCACCCGTATAAAAAGGCAAAAAAGCGATTATAAATTTTCTTGAAATATACAAAATCTCCCCCGGTATCGGCCAACAATCCGGCAACTTCAGCATTGCTCAAAGCACCGAAGAGAGTGATGATTCCGCCCACTAACCATGCAGCCAGTATCCATTCAACAGAGTGCAGCTCGGTTGCCATCGGAGCAATCTTTTTATATACTCCTGATCCAATGATATTTGCAATAACGAAAATGACCACATAACCTACTCCGAAGGTTCTGACCAGACTCCTTTGATTATTCATGTCTTATCTAACGAATAAATGAAGCGTTTAAAATAAGAAATAATTCGGGAGACTGAAACAAATGGTCGAGATGATATTCAGCCAGTCCTAAACCAAAGTCAAACACCTGACTGACAAGGGATTTTATATTGAAAATTCAGCAAGAAACTATCTGAATCAGGGATTGAAGGGATTTTATCTGATCAGATAACTTATACCAGGTGAACCATTCTGTGATAAGTTTTCTTACAACAAGTTATCCTTATTTAACTTCGCAAACAAAAAAGTTATCTTTGAACAAACTCCGAGTGCCGTAAGGCGGTCAATTTATGCGTTTTTCCAATTATTTACGTAAGAAAACTATTTTTCCACCTGGACTTCCAGGAAGTCAGATGGCACATGGAAAATTGTGAACGGACATGAATCCTTTAAATTACCTGTTG
>JAPLDV010000623.1 GCA_026391235.1 Bacteroidia bacterium
ATATTATATTCAAAGTTATTGGAGTTTGCCATTTGAAAAAGTTACCCGAATTTTTTTCAGTGGAAATGATGGATTGAGTTTTAGATTATTTTGCGAGTTAGAAGAACCAAAGGGGTTTAAGACTGGCATTATTAGTGGTGATACAATGCACTTGGCTACATTTATGGACAACAGAATCTACCGATTTGACGTTTCAAAGATTACAAAGGAGATGGTTACATCAACCAACCCCACTATGGCTCATTCTTTCCCTTCATTTAACTTGTACCCCTCCGTCGCATCAACAGAAATTACAGTTGATATCGGTCCCGTAATTAACAAACCCGCTACCTTATGGATCATCGACAATTTGGGTCGACAAGTTCTACTGAATGAGATATTTGGCAATGAATCTCGTAATCCCGTACAAGTTAATATTCAAAGTCTTGAACCCGGCATTTATTATGCTATCCTAAATTATAACGGAAAGAATAGCTCAAGAAAGTTCATAAAGGAGTAGGTTGACATACGGATTGTAGATTTTATTAATCGGTTTCTGCCTTTTTAAATTGGTACTATATCAGCTTGATGTGAGTGGATACCAATGGTACTTGGTACATATTGAATTCCACTTATCCTTTTGCTATCTTGTCTGAATTGTCCGTAAATAAATCACGATGAGGAACCTGACCAAACACCTGTTTCTGTTGGTATTGCTCCTGAGCTCGGTCAATCAGGGTAATTCCCAGATCAAAACCCTCACCGGCTTTGCGGTGAACGATCTGAACGTTCCCCTTCAAAATGCATTGGCGGAGATGTACCTGATGCCCCAGGACAGTCTGGTGGCCTCGGATGATATTACCAATGGAGCGTTTTCATTATCATTCAACGCAACAGGGGTAAATGACCTGTTATTACAAATCACAGAGATAGCAATGACGGGCGCCAACCCATATAATGACTTTACCCGGATACGATTCACGAACGCTAAAAATCAACCTGCCCAAATAACCGTGTGTAATCTGGCTGGACAAATGATTGCCATAAGCGGTCAATGCGATTTGGAAGCGGGCTCGTATGAATTATTGATCAGAGGTGGAAAAGGAATTCAGATAGTCGCCATCAAAACCCCTGAAGCGACTCTTGTCCGGAAACTGATTGCCGACACACCCGATAAATCGGTTGCCGCCGAGTTAAGACCGTTAAGCATCGAACCCCGAATTCTTAAAAGTACAGCTGGTAATATATACCGAGTGGTGATCCGGAGCGATGAGGTGAATACCCTGGAACAGACTATCAACCAATTCAATGAAAATTTCACATTAAGCACACCAGCAAACCCGACAGTTACAACCAGAAGATCAACACTGAATCTAAGAGCAGTCAAACTAGAAGACCTGAAAGCAAACGACGGACACAACATACCAGTAACAGAAATACCAGGCATACAAGGCTTGAGAGTATTCTTGAAAAGCCAGTTGAACAATAGTCAGAATAATGTTGATAATATAAGCTATACGACTGGTGCTAATGGAGAAGTTACAGTTCGATTGCCTGACGGCGCAACAGGAACAACATTCAATGACACATTGGTGATCACGAATACTAAGACAAATGAGACTTACTATAACTTTGTCAAAGCAATTAATACTACACTGCAGCCAGGAGAGAATAAAGTACACAGGCATTTATGGAACCAGCAAGGAAATGAGCCAGTACCAATGATAACAAGGTATACGGATGAGAATGGAAGGGATATGGTGGAGTATTTGGAAAGAATAATGACAATTTCGGATGTTTCTAATCCTGGAAGTCGATTTTGGCACACAACCAGAAGACTAAAAGATGAACCAAATGGCAGAACATTATGGAAAATCTATCTGAACAGGCCCGACCAAAAAGCAAGCTGGCAGGCGCCACTTGCATGGACAAGACTAAACATAGTGAGAGACACAATAAACTATCTTGCAGGCAAAACACTAATAGACATCACAGAAGTCCAAAGCAAAGAAGAAGCAACCTGCTACATCAATACCTGGAAAGCAGAAGCCTCCGGACAAGTCATAGAAATTCTTTACAACGAAGAGAACGGATTAAATTACAACACACGAAACGGAATAAACATGGGAACTCAAGGAGAAACGCAAACAATTTACAAACGATATATGCAGTATGTATTGTTGCAAGAGTTCGGGCACACGTTAAACCTGACTGGCGAACACGGAGATTTTTTAGATATGACCCGAGCCGATGCAGGTAAAAGATTAGAGAGGAATGACCCTTTAACACCAAGCGTGTTGGAAGCAAAAGTTTGGATAACAAACATCTATCAGCCGTTATGCTGGAGGCCGGAGGAATATTCGAGAGATTACCTGCCGTCGATTAAGTATAAATAAGCATGAGAACCTATATCCTATTTCTAATCTCAATGCTGATGTCCAATGGTGCAGCTGGCCAAAATAATTCAGTTTCCCTGACAGGATATGCAGTAAACGACCTGAATCAGCCCATTGATAATGCAAGCGCCAAACTCTATGAAATGGGAGATAAAGACCGGCTGTTGGATAGTGTCGCAATAAATGCCGGTCACTTTTCTTTGCATTACGATCCGACCTCGGTTGAATTAATTGAAAAAGACTGACCCCGTCAA
>JAPLDV010000784.1 GCA_026391235.1 Bacteroidia bacterium
ACCACTTCCAAAACTTCGTCAATCTTAGGATCAATATCATATATCTTTTCTTTAAAGCAGTTCTGGAAGAACTCCCTCAAATTAAGATGGAGCTGATCCCTGGGGATGATTTGTTTGGATGCAGCCACGGTCAGCCCGGTACCGAGATGAACGGATCCTGAATCAGGCTCCAGGTCGCCTGTGATGAGATGGAAAACAGTGCTTTTGCCCGCGCCGTTCTGGCCCATTAAAGTAATCTTTAATCCCCTTCTCACGGAAAAGCTGACCTCATTTAAAATGGGCTTGCTGTGGCCGTGGCCGAAAGATACTTCATCAAATCTTAGAATTACTTCTTGATTATTCATATTAATTTAACCTCTTGAAAATAGCATAAAACAAGCTTTGATAAAAGCGAAAAGAAATTGAGTTTTTTAATTAATAGTTTTCGAACCGCGCCAAAAAATTAATAATTTACAAAATAGTTAATCTTAGCTTGCGCCTTCAGGTTAGCTATCAATGTATTTCCCTCTGTATTCAGTTTTTGACTTAACAACGCATATTTTACCTGAGCCGTGGTCGTCGCTTCCTGCCCTTCTGGAATTGAAATCTGATTATCTTTAATATACTGCGCTATCTCTTGATCAGTAACGATTATTTTATCTGCCACCAATTTTTCTATTTCCTTTTGGATTAGAATCTGCTTGTTTAAATCGTCCATGCTCATGTTCTGCGCAACGAGCTCCTTATCAATCGTGCTGCCCTGGGCCACGATCTGATCTTCAATTTTTTTATTTCCACGTTGATTTCGTCACTGCTCACAGTAATCTTCTTTGCGTCCGCCTCATTCTGAATGAGCTTTTCGGTAATAAGGGAATCTAACAAGCTTTTCCCTGACGTTTTCTCAAGTTCCCGGATGACAGTCAACCGGCTTATCGGGCTGCCGTTAACGGTCGCTACGATGAATAATCCTTTACAAAAATAAGCCAATGCGCCTATTGCGATAATCACAAGAATGATAATGGCTGTTTTTTTGTTAATTATTATTGATTCTTTACCAGCTTTTTGCTGATCCTCCTGTGCGTTCAACGATTCTTTTTGGGTTGTGTTATTGTCCATAAAATTAAGGTTAAAAATTATTTAAATGATTATATTACGATTTTAGCACAAAATAAAACAAATGAAACCCAAAGAGCGATATTTAGGCGGTTTTGCAATCCCTTTTGATTACTTAATGTTTACACATTCGCCCTGGGTATATGATTCAACAAGAGAATTCCTGCAAGCCTCACAGGCGTTGGAAAAAGTCTCACGAACCGGGTCGCAAGGCGCTTTTATGCATTGGATATTCACCTTTGCGCAAACCGGATCGTAAATCTGGAAGCAAACATCGCCCTGTCTCTGCGACGGGTTGCAAAAAGTTATCTGATTTGTGGCAACACATTCTATTCCATCAAAGCATTTGCCGTCTCCGCAATCGCAAACTTTTACCTCGTGGCTGGCGCTTGGCGCGCATCCGCAGGCGCCAATCAGACAGCTGTTTGGAAAATCACCTGATGACTGGCAGCAAAGCGATGTTGAAATCTTGCCTCCGGAAAGAGAACAAATATTCTCTTTTCTTGCAGATTCCGTAGTAACTTCCATTAAAGTCCCGCCCTGAACCGAAAAAGTCCTGGTAATCCCCACCGTAGGCGTGACAGAAAAAGGCTCGCTGTTTTTCCTGTTGGCATAATTGACAATGATTTTACCAATATCAATAGAAATATTTTGCGGGGCTATCCTGTCTCCCAAAATAATCGCATTGGTACCCATGGCCTTGCCGGACTGCGGATCTTTCAGGGCGGCAACGACATAATAAAATGTACCGCTGCCCCCTGCGCTGTAAGCAAGGATTAAAGCGGCGTCATTTGCTTCACCGGCGCTTAAATCCCCTATCGCAGGTTCGCCCCAGGCCATAACCTCAATTTTTGAGGCAGATCCAGGCGCTATTTCTTTTTCCGCCTTGCCGTTTATTAAAGCAATTGAATCTCCCTCAATTGTATAAGTAGCGTTCTTCGGATCAAAAACTGATTCGGTTCCGTTGTTCACAGCGGGCTTTTTTGATTGATAAAACCAGTAACCCCCCGCACCAATAATGATTAACGCTATAATAACTAAAAATATTTTTTTAGACATATTTTTTTATTTACGCAAATATTTACTTATTTTCTTCTTTCACTTTACTTCAATTTTTGCCGAAAAACAATTAGCTAGCTCCTTGTTCATGCATTGTACGAATAGAAAACCGCCCTTTGGACGGTTTTCTAATTTTGCTGCCCCGGTTCGGAACTAAATTTTTAAAGGTAAATTTAATCCTTTTCAAGCTTCTTTACTTTGAGGCTGTGCTGGT
>JAPLDV010000736.1 GCA_026391235.1 Bacteroidia bacterium
CGACAACTTCTTTCCCTTGACCACAGACGCTGAGTAAAATATCTGGGTTTTGGAGCCCCGATGAGTTGCCCCGGTTTTCAAACCGGGGTTTAAGTGGGTCTCCCAATCATCTCGGCGCCAGGCCTTTAAAGGCCTGGCGTATGATTATTTTTTTGGCTGATTGCTAACCCCGGCTTGGAAAGCCGGGGCAATTTATAGGGGGTCAATTTGGTTTTTTTGCCTTTTTTTTATCCCGGACAGCTTGTCATTCCTGCGAAGGCGGGAATCGCTATCCTAACCGGAAAAGTTTTATCCTCTATCTGATTATTACACAGCTTCTACACAGCGTGGTACAAGTTTGAATTTTTCTTACTTTTGGAATTATGATGGATTTTGAAAACCTTTTATCTGAAATCCCGGCTGTCCTTATACCATATGGCATTGAGAAGATCATTCTATTCGGCTCTTATGCCTCCGGAATGCAAAAAAGTAACAGTGATATTGATCTCCTGGTTATTAAAAAGATTCCGGCAAACCAAACCCGCGATTTCAGTATCAAGCTAAAGAAGGCCCTCTGGATGGAATTATCCAATTTCAACTATTCGTTTGACATTTTGGTTGATGACGAACAGCGTATCCAGGAGCGCATTGCCATTGGCGATCTGTTTTATAAAGATATTTTCACGAACGGGAAGGTAATTTATGCCTCACCAAAAACCGCTATTTGCCATTCCTGATACCTGATACCCGACACCCGATACCCGAAACCTGATACCCGAAACCCGAAACCTTATTACCCATGAACGAAGCCGAAACCCGTGCGGAACTCATCGACCCCAAACTCCGGGAGAGTGGATGGGGTGTGGCGGAAGGATCAAAGGTCCTCCGCGAATACCATGTTACCGCAGGCAGGATTCAGACTGGCGGTGGCCGGGCCAAGCCTTTGATTGCCGACTATGTACTGGTGTATCAGGGTATCAAACTGGCCGCCATTGAGGCCAAGGGTGATCAGCAGTCAGTGGGCGAAGGAGTGGCGCAGGCTAAGAATTATGCGGAAAAAATGCACCTGGATACTTCTTTCGCCACCAATGGCCGGGAGATTTATCAGATCTGCATGAAGACCGGCGCCGAAGGTTTAACCGGCCAATTCCCCACTCCTGAAGAACTCTGGAAGAAAACCTTCTCTGACCAGAACCGGTGGCGGGACCAGTTTAGCCGGGTACCGTTCGAAGATATCGGTGGTACAAAGGATATGCGCTATTATCAGGAGATTGCCGTCAACAAGACCATGGAGGCCATTGCAACCGAAAAACCACGCATCTTACTAACACTTGCCACCGGTACAGGCAAAACGTTCATCGCCTTTCAGATCGCCTGGAAACTTTTTCATACCCGTTGGACCCTGCAGCGTGACGGAAAACGCAGGCCCCGGATACTCTTTTTGGCTGACCGGAACATACTTGCCAATCAGGCATTTAATGCTTTCTCTGCTTTTCCCGAAGATGCGCTGGTAAGGATCAGTCCGAAAGAGATAACCAAAAGAGGTAAGGTTCCCACCAACGGAAGCATATTCTTCACCATCTTCCAGACCTTCATGAGCGGCCCGGAGAACAAACCCTGGTTTGGGGACTACCCTGCGGATTACTTTGATTTCATTATCATTGACGAGTGCCACCGTGGTGGAGCCAATGATGAGAGCAACTGGCGGGATATCATGGAATATTTCAAACCTGCCGTGCAACTGGGGTTAACCGCCACACCCAAACGGAAGGATAACGTGGATACCTACCGGTACTTCGGGGAACCCGTTTATGTCTATTCCCTGAAGGAAGGAATCAATGACGGTTTTCTTACCCCGTTCCGGGTGAAACGGATTCAGACTACCCTGGATGATTATATGTACACCCCGGATGATAAGATCGTGGAGGGTGAAGTGGAAGAGGGCAAGCTTTACATTGAACCGGATTTCAACCGGATCATCGAGATCAGGGAAAGAGAAAAAAAGCGTGTGCAGATATTCCTCTCCGAGATCAATCAGAACGAGAAGTCCATTGTTTTCTGCGCCACACAGGATCATGCTGCAGCAGTGAGGGATCTGGTCAATCAATACAAGACAAGCAGGGATATACATTACTGCGAACGGGTGACGGCTAATGATGGTGAACTGGGTGAGCAGCATCTGCGTGAGTTTCAGGACAATGAGAAGGCAATCCCCACGCTCCTGACAACCTCGCAGAAACTATCCACCGGTGTGGATGCACGGAACATCCGCAACATTATCCTGATGCGCCCTATAAATACCATGATCGAGTTTAAGCAGATCATCGGCCGGGGTACGCGGTTGTTTGACGGCAAGGAGTATTTTACCCTGTATGATTTCGTGAACGCCTTCCATCATTTTGCAGATCCGGAATGGGATGGAGAACCGGCAGATCCGACGCCAACAACCCCGTCTCCACCTCAACCTGATCCTGATAAAGATGACCATGATCAGGTTGAAGAGGACGAAAAAGAATACCTGAAAAGAACAAAAGTTAAAATCACATTAGCCGATGGGAAGGAGCGTGAGATTCAGCACATGGTTGCCACTTCCTTCATGAGTGCGGATGGCAAGCCGATCTCTGCTCAGGAGTTCTTGCAAAATCTTTTTGGCACACTCCCGGGATTCTTCCGGAGCGAGGAAGAACTCCGGCATCTTTGGTCGAATCCGGTAACCCGGAAGAATTTGTTGGGCAGGCTATCAGATGCCGGCTATGGCAAAGACGAACTCGATACCCTCCAAAAGCTGATCAACGCCGAGAAGAGTGACCTGTTTGATGTATTGGAATATGTTGCCTTTGCCATGACCCCCATCACCCGTGAAATGCGGGTTGCGGGGGCGCAGAATCAGATCTTCCATGACCTCGGTAACAAACAGAAAGAGTTTCTGGAATTCGTACTCTCCAAGTATATCGAAACCGGCGTCGGGGAACTGGATCAGGAAAAACTGCCGGGACTGCTGCAACTCAAGTATCAGGCCATCACCGATGCAACAGAGGAATTGGGCGGGGTCAGCCAGATCAGGGAACTGTTTATCGGGTTCCAGAAGTACCTGTACAGGGTTAAGGTGGCGTAGATAAAATAGACGGAATTGTTAGCCAAGGGGCGGTTATAAACCGATTTCAAGAAATAATTGCAAAAAGTTTAGTGATAACATTCAATTAGATAATTTTAAAGCAGAGCTTGAAGCAAGCCCTAAGTATAAAAAGGAATGAAGAAACCCTATCTTAATTTTATACTAATGAGTGTCCTGAGTTATTTGACGTCAAAAATCTAGGAGGTTGCTATGAACTGGAAAAATCGAAAAATCACAATTCTGCTTATTCTGTTTTTTACTATTCTTCCTGCATATTGTATTGATAACCAAGAGGAATGGGTAGTCTATTCAACAGAAATTGGCTGGTTAAGAATAGGAACATGGTCTGAATTTAAAGCAGTCTGGCAAAAGAAGGATGAAATTTGGGGTGGCACATCTACGGACACCCTGAAAAAAAGGTTGCTTTTACAGGGTTTCTCAACGTGGGATGAAGCAGCGAAAATATTATGCGGCAAATTAGCAAAAGTGCAGCTCCATATTAATACTCCTCAAGGTGCACCATCCAGGTACTTAACAGCCATTTTGGA
>JAPLDV010000859.1 GCA_026391235.1 Bacteroidia bacterium
CTTCAAGTTTGGATTTGATTTTGTGGCGCGAAGCATCTTTAGGAAGGTTTTCGTCCATGCGGATCTTGATGGTTTTGGCCAGCTCTGCAACCTCAAGCACATTTACCAGCATGAACAGGGAGTTCGTGTTGGCTCTGTCGGGTGAGAATATTTTCCGTGCATAATCGATCACATCATGCCTGGCCGGTGTGGCCGCAATAGATCCCAGCCGGTCGCCGGTGGCACCGAGGTTTTTTGTGGTGGAAAGGGAAGTCACCATGCCGAGTGTAGGGAACGAGGCAAAGTTGTTCATGATATACCTCGAAATAGTACGCCATTTGGGCTCTTCGGGGTCATCGAGCTTAATGGCATCGTTATAGGCCTCGTCGAGGAAAAGGGTGAACTGGGTCTTATTCAGAAACTTTAGAAAAGCAATCAGTGCCTGGTTATTGAAATCGGTGTACCCGGTGGGGTTCGAAGGGTCGTTAATGACAAAGACCGTGTTCTCGCAGAAGCGGTCCCAGAGTGTACCGGTATCATCGAACAGGTGGAAGGTGTCGCGGATCAGTTCGAGCTTGGTTTGCAGCCGCTCGAAATCCACTCTTCCGTTCTCATAAAGTTCAATATTGATATCGAACGGATTGATGTCAAACCTGTCTGGCGGAAACAGGTCACGATATTCCCAGGAAGCCTCTTCAACGAAATAGATGAACGGGTTGGGCTGCCGGCCTTTCCAGAAGAGGAGGTCGCGGATAATCATCTGGACATCGTCGGACACCGAGGTTTTGTCGAGGGTACCGAGTTTACTCAGGAAATCCTTGATAATCTCCTGATCTGCCGGACATTTTTGATCATACCGGTCTTTGATACCCAGATCGATCAGGAAATTGCGGAAGCGGCCACGGTTATCGGCCTCGTTTTCAACCTTGGTGAGAAATGCCTTGTATTTCTCGAGAAACAGGTTGATACCGAAGTTCTTGTGAAAATGGTTATGCAGGGTTCGCTGATAAGTGTTTGGGATAACATCCAGGATAACCTGGCAACGGTGAACGATCTCTACGCTCACCGGTTTCAGTTTCCGTTGGAGCAGATATTCGCCATACGTGCGGATCTGCGCCCGGCCACCGCCCTCAACAATGGTGGCGATGCCGAGATTCTTATTGCCGGAATAGAAATAATCGCGGGTCCGGTCTTCAAATTCGGCGATAAGCTCGCGGTTGACTTTTTTATGAGTAGCCGGTTCGCGAACCTGTTCGATGAGCACCAGGTATTGACGCAACTTCGTCAGCGTATACCGGTCCTTGATCAGCTGGCTGGCAAATTCATTGAATTTATACAGGATGACATCCTGTTCGGGACTATCGGGCTCGGCAAGCTGCTCTTTTTTAAAATCGATGATTTCCTGGTCATATTCCTTGATTTTCTTATCGATCTTTTCCTTGAATTTCCTGATGTTTTGCGCGTTTACCTTGTCGAGGATCAGCCGCAGGTTCATCTGGGTATTAGCCGGAGTGCCCATCTTGCGGGTATGCACCTTGTTGAGGGTGTTGATTATACCGTTGTGGAAGGCAAAAACCAGACTGGTATTGGTTGCGCGGGATTCGGGCGAGTCATCAATGAATACGCACCTGACAAGATAATTGGCCAGTTCGGGCCGGCTGAAAATATTACGGCGCATGGATCTGATCCTGACGGCAAAGATCGATACCGGATCATCCTGCATGGTTTGAAGGAATGTTTCGGTATTTTGAAATTCAATGACTTTAACCGAGTTCGGTGTAAAAACCTCCTCCTTTAGCAGCCTGATGGTGGTATCGGCATTCCCCGAAACGAGGGTGCGGATCAGTCCGTTCAGACCTTTGAAATTGACAGTTGATTCAGTACGGGCCAGGAAATTTTCCTTTTCGGCACCGGTGGTATAGTGAGTGGATTGGTTCACCATCTGGTCGAGCACATCGAGCAGGTAGTTCCATTGGGCCTCTTCGATATCCTCGTTGATACCAAGCACATCGCGGAATTTGCGCAATACCCGGACTTCATCGCCGACCAGTACGCGGTAAAGGAAATCGATGGTTTCTTGCGTGGTGGGAGGGGTACCCACAGAGAAATCGTGGAGGCGGAGAATATTCTCGAGCCGCAATTTCTCATCGGGATTGACCAATTCCTGATCGATGATGGATCGGAGCCGTTTTTTGAAAGTCTGGCGGCGGGCTGAGAATTCGAATGCCTTTGAGTTCCTGTGCGGGGCGAGCATCAGGCTGATATCGGTATATCCGGGCAGGGCTTCCTTCACTTCGAGAAGGGCCTGACTGATGGCGGCCTTCTGTATGGCCGGCTCCATCTGCTCATCATGGCAAATCCGGATGAAATTCTTCAGCTTTTCAAATACCCCGTCGGGCAGGATATTTGCGGCACGGTCGCCTAATGATGCATAGAGGTTGATCAACTCGCGCGCTTCCTCGTTCAGCGGCACCCGGGTTTGGCCTGGCAATTTCATACGATTTTTCCTTTTAAGTAACCTGGCAAAGAAACGAAATGGGCAGTGAATATCAAAGTATTCCTTCCGTTTGTGACTTTTTCCCGTTTCAAGGCACTATTATTACAGACACCAATAGTCGCAATTGAATCCAACTAAACAAGAGGTGTTTATGGAGGTGTACACTCCACTGCACCAGGCGTTCCTGAGGTATTGCCGCGGTTTGACCGGTGACCGCGACGATGCCCTGGACCTGGCGGGGGTGGTGGGGAAATGTCAGTCCTGATCCGTACCTTTGTGTTTTCAATCCTTAGATAACACAAAATGACCACTGATTTCTCGAATTCCGTCATCCTGCCGGAAAACCTGCCTGCCATCGAGCTTGCTGAGTTTACACCAATTGATCGAAAGTACCTGAAAATCATCTATATTCAGTATGCGATCTGGGCAATGATCCTGATCTTTTGGGGAATATTCTTTTTTATCCTCCCAAAAGATGAATTCCTGGAATATGGCTTTTGGATTTTGACAGGGTTATCTGTGGTTATCCTTTGCTCTTCGTTGATCGTTTCATATCTGTCGTTTCCCCGCCGCGGCTATTTGGTTCGTGAAAAGGACATTGCCTATCAGCGCGGATTGATCCGGTACAAACTGACCTCCATTCCTTTTAACCGGATTCAGCATGTTGTGCTCAACCAGGGAGTTGTTGCCAAACATTTTAATCTGGCATCCATTAAGATCTTCACCGCGGGAAGCAGTGCAGATGACCTGAATATACCAGGCCTGCCCTTCGAAACGGCTAGCCAAATCCGGGAGTTTCTTACTGGAAAAATCAGTTCGGATGACTAAGATTGATTTCAGCCAGCCCAGACGCCAATCCGTCAGGGGGCTTATTCTGATATTCTTTCAGGAGAGCAAGCGCGGTATAAAAATGTTCTGGCCAATAATTGTGCCGGTTTTAGTTAAGCAATCTGACAAAAAAATGTTGTTAATTGGATTGATACTGCTGGCCGGACTGATCCTGACGCTGATCCATTCGATACTCTATTTCAGGAAATTCAAGTTTCACATCGAGAATAAGCAGTTTATCCTCAAAAAAGGTTACCTCAATCATAAGATACTGGCTATTCCGCTGGATCGGATTCAGAATGTAAATACCAATCAAACTGTCGTGCAGCAATTTCTGGATGTTATGAGCCTTGAAATCGACACGGCAGGGTCCGCCAAAAAGGAATTGAAAATACATGCTTTGTCTAAAATTATGGCTGCTCAGCTGGCACTTGAACTGAGTTCGTACCTTGATGTTCAAGGGGATGATCAACATGCTGATGATAAAAGTGTTATTTCTGAGGAAAAACAAATCCTGAAACTTACAAACTGGGATCTGTTGAAAATCGGGCTTAGCCAGAATCATGTCCGGACAGCCCTGATCGTTTTCTTATTTAGCATACAATTCTACAGTCAGGTTCGGGAATTTTTTGAAGAAAGGGCAAAAGAGTATGCCCACGAGGTTTTGCTTTACCTCAGTCAATCGGGCTGGGCAATGATTTCCTCTTTGATACTCCTTTTCGTGCTGATCTCTTTCCTCTATTCAATGATCCGGACACTGGTCCTGTTTTACGATCTCAGGCTTTTAAAGATGAATCAGGCATACCGGATTGTTTCCGGTTTACTGAACAGAAAAAATCTTCTGATCCCCTTTCGAAAAATACAGCAGCTAGAGAGGGTCTATTTCCGGCGAACATGGCTGTATTTCGGCTGGCTACCGGCCGGATTATTGTCTCCGGCGCTTTTCCTGGATTGGAGATATATTTTTGTAGTAATTTCCTGGATCCTGTTCATGTTTCTGTACAGCCATCTCGTTCTGAGGAAAAGTTATTTTCAGATCAGCAATGATCAAATCCGGGTTTCATCCGGCGCTATCTCGCATAAATTCAAGCAGATGGAGTTTCATAAGGTTCAGCACGTTGAATTCAGCCAGAGCCTTTTTAATAAGAAGCGCGGAGTGGCCAGCCTGAAAATAGGAAACGCCTCCGGATTTATCATGATCCCGTTCATTGACGAGAAGATTGCCAGAAAACTTCACGATTATCTGCTGTATTATGCAGAGACCTCAGATAATGTTTGGATGTAGCGGCCGGATGCACAGGGCTTCACCCTGGCACAGGGCTTCACCCTGTGTTAACAGATTAAGCCCTTTCAGGGCAATAGATATGTACAAAGCAATTTTATATATTTGTTGATCCTCCCTGAACATATGCTGCATATTCAAAGAAATATCTGGTTTTTTGCTATTCTGGCAATGATCCAATGGGGTTGCTCGAAGGAAAGGATCAATACACCCCCGAATGCCATTCTCAACGTTTTTCCGTACGCCGGTGATACAACTACCATCTTTACCTTAGATGCATCTAAATCATCAGATAATGAGGATATTAGAGAAAAGCTTACCGTAAGATGGGATTGGAATAACGATGGGATTTGGGATACTGGTTTTCAATCTGAGCTGAAAACATTGTACCGTTTTTCAACCAAGGGGATGAACTGTATCAGGATGGAATTATTAGATTCCGGCGGACTTTTAGCCATATTGATTGACAGCGTTCGTGTTTTTCCGATCCCTGTTTCCGGTTCGATGACAGATCCCCGGGATGGTCAGCTTTACAGAACCGTGTTTCTCGAAGGGAATTGGTGGATGGCCGAAAGCATGAGGTACGGTTCCGTTGTTCCCTCTGATTCCGCTCAAAATAATAATGGAACGGTGGAGGCTTATGTTTACAACAATGATCTGAAAAATCTGGAGGAATACGGTGGTTTGTATTCCTGGTTCGAAGCCATGCAATACAGTGAAGCGGAAAAATCGCAGGGGGTCTGTCCGCCCGGATGGCACATTCCCTCTTATGACGAATGGAAATCCATAGCCCCAAGCGACGTTCCTTATCTGTTCCTTAACTATTATTACGGTCCCGGAGGCCCCGGGGGATTAAACCTGACCTACGGGGGTTATTTTAATTTCCTGTATGAAACAAGAAACGGAGGGAGGCTTGGATACGGGTTTGGAGGAATCACCAGCATGGCGGGATATTGGACTTCTTCTCAAAGGGAGGAGAAAGTTGAAGATTACTCCGGAAATGTGGCATACCAAAGACGGAATCTGAGCATTAATCTGTTCAATGTATTAAGCGAATCTACCTTCGGGATTTTCGACAATACCGGATTGTTCGTCCTGGGCGACAGGATCCACCTGCGGGGGAATCCCGCAGCGTATGACC
This sequence comes from Bacteroidia bacterium, assembly GCA_026391235.1. The sequence continues at coordinate 5,728 of JAPLDV010000859.1, forward strand.
GTTTCAGCCCGTATATTGTGAATGAAACCTATGCACATTTTGTGCGCTGCATCAAAAATCCATGAAAATCAGCAGATTACATAGATTATTACTGCTCCTGGCAAGCATTCCTGTACTGGTTTCATGTGAGCAGGAACTGCGGATCTCAGCTGCCGGAGAAACAATTCCGGTGGTTTATGCTTTGATCAATCCGGATGACTCCGTCCATTCGATCAGGCTAACCCGGTCATTCAAAAGTGAAGGCAATGCTCTTGAGAGTGCCCGTATTCCTGATTCTATATGCTTTGATACACTGGTCCCAAGGATTGAATTATATACCGAATCGGGCTGGAAATACCATGAGCTGGTATTTATTCCGAAACCAGCTATGGGAAAGGATGAGGGCATTTTTACCGCTGACGGGATTCAGGTTTATGAGTGCCGGGCAAACCTGTCCAAATTGCTGATTAGCGGGACCCGCCTGGTGCTGAACATCCAGCCTGACAATGGAAGAACCTTGATTTCTTCCGTCATCAATTATGTGGAACCTCCCAAAATAGTGGCTCCCAGGCAGGGGATCCATACCAGCATGGATTTTTATCCGGACCCTTTAGATGTCAAATTTGAAGATCCGCCTGAATTTGTCAGGTACGAGCTGCACGTTCAGTTTCATATCCTGAATGTCATGAAAGATGGCGACACGGTTAAACAGACTGTGGATAAGGTGTTTATAAGGAATTCTGAAAATACCGGGAGGCCCCGGTACTATTCCCAGATCCTGGTGAATATCCCGGGAGATCTTCTGCTGGCAAAAGTAATGCTGGATGTCAGGGTAAATCCGGAGGTAGAATACCGGGTCCCGGGAAGCATCGATCTGGTCCTGTTAACCGGAACGGCAGCGTATTTTGAATATATCGACCTGAACAGTATGGCGGATGATCATGGCGGAAAGGTGACAACCAATATTACCGGCGGTGTGGGTGTATTTGCCTTCAGATATCAGACAAAAGTTACCAATTTCTTTTTGGGCCGATTGACCATGGATTCACTGATGTACGGACGTTTTACCAGGCATTTGAATTTTAAGGACTGGTAGGGATCGGGTATCGGGTGTCGGGTATCAGGTGTCGGGTATCGGGTGTCGGGTATCAGGTATCAGGTGTCAGGTTTCGGGTATGGGTAGTAGGCCAGAGGGTAGCGAGTAGAGACGCATACTTGCGTCTTCTAAAATTGGCAATCAGGAACAGGCTATTCACCCGTCACTTTTCACTTTAATAGGTGCATTCCTTTGCGGCATTGGCGAAAGTCACCAGGTTGGCCGGATCGGTTTCGAAGAAATGGTCTGATGCGGAGCAGATATAGCCACCTTCAAATCCCACTTTTTCGAACAGTTCGAGCACGTTGTTCCGGATCTTTTCGGCGGAACCTTCGGATAGAGTGCTGAACTGGTCGACTCCCCCAATCAGTGCGATTCTGTTGCCGACTTTCCGCTTGAACTCCCATGGTTCCTGGTTGCCCCCGACGCTTGGCGGGGCTAAAGTTTCGGATGCATCGCAACCGTTACGGATGATCATTTCCTCGATCCCAACGGTACCGCCACAGGTATGGTAGGTGATTTTAAAACCAAGATCGTGCAGGGCATCGTGCATGATCCGGTCATAAGGTAAACAGAACTCTTCATACAGAGCCGGTGAGACCAGTGTTGAAGAGGCTGAGCCTCCGCCGGTCTCTATCAGGTCGAATTTTGCGCTCTTCATTGATTCAATAAACTGCAGTTTTTTATCCAGCAGGATTTTCAGAAGTTCGTGCACCCATTCGGGCTTTTCGAAAGTGGCATAAATAAGGGCCGTGATATCGATCAAACAGGCGGCATGCTGCCAGCATCCGGCCTGATCGCCCCAGACAAAGCCACGCAGGATTCCGGCATCGCCAACCTCATCATACCGCTTGGAGATTGGTCCAAGGGTTAGTCTTGGAACAGGCATATATTTGCCAATCAGATAAATATCTTCATCGTTCTTGATCAGGTGCTCAGTTACCCAGGTGGTTTTACGGTTGCCTTCGGTTTTGTAAGTGAGAATTCCATCAGGAGTATGGATATTATGGTGAACGATCCGCTGTTCGGGATTTGTGCTGATAATATCCGGCAAATCCTTCCATGTTTTGGTGTTGAATTTTGTCGGATCTGAGTCCACCACCCAAAACTGGTCCATCTCCTCAAAATACTGGATCTGAGCATCCAGGCCAACTTTTTTAAAGGCTTCGAGATCGCTGATTCCCCCCATGTGCGTTTTCAGATGATAGTCCTGCCATTGGTGAAGCGATGCCGGCAGCCGGTCGGGTTTTTCGCGGTTCAGGGCTGCGAGGAGACGTTCTTTTGATGTCATGATGCCAATTTTAATGCAAAGATAGCAGAAATGGGAACGTGACGCGTGACGCGTGAAGCGTGACGCGGAAGAGGTGAGGAGTGACAAGTGACAAGTGACAAGTGACAAGTGACAAGTGACGGCAAGCGTGTGTTAAAGAAATTTCCATGCGATCCGGGTATAACCGAATGAATCCGATTTTATCTGGGTTGCAGTTCCTTTACCTGCTTTGGCCTCCAGTTTTTGGATTGAATAGTCTCCTTTCTCAAAGTTGAAAGTTTTCCCGTCATCGTTATACAGATTGAAGCTTCCGTCGGCTTTGCCATAGACCCGGATATCGAGAGGCAGATCATTTTTCCATTCTGAGGTTTGACGGATAGGGGGAATCATGGGAATAATTCCGCCATCGCGAACAAACAGGGGGATTTTGTCCAATCCGGGTTTTACGGTTAGTGTTCCTTCGCCGGCTAATCTCCCGGTATAAAAATCGAACCATTTACCGGGAGGGAGTATCACCTTTCGTTCGGTTTCATCAGTAAACAAAGGTGCCACCAGCAGATTATCGCCAACCAGGTACTGATCTTTGATCTCTCCGGTTGCCGGGAAGCCCTCAACCAGCTGCATGGAGCGGAACGGAGGTTTGCCCTCGAAATAATATTGAGCGAAAGTTGAGTATAGGTAGGGCAGAAGCTGCATCCGCAGAAAAGCAACATCCTGGCAAGCCTTGTAAACTTCGGGGAACGACCAGGGTTTGGTGCCGTCAGCCCATGCATTGATCATTGCCATCGGGGAAAAGCAGACGGTCTGCATCCGGCGGACCCACTCTTCGGATGAGCCGCTGGCCCTCACTTCCGGCGTCCAGAGGAGCCCGGAGAAACCGGAGTTGATCAGTGCCGTGATGAAATCTCTATGGCTATAGTAATCATTATAAATTACATATGGATAAGATACCGATCCGGCATTAGCGGCGCGTATGAGTCCGTAGGTGCGCTCATTTTTCTTCCGGAAGATCTCATCGGTAAGGGTCATCATCTGCATTCCATAAGTCTGGCGCATCTGCTCACCGTCGTGTCCGGAGGGGAAAGTTGCTCCATCGGGCCAAAGCCATGAATCGAAACCATCGACCTCATCGATCTTGAATCCGCTCGCACCGATATCCAGCTGATTTTTTTCGAAATGATCCTGCATGATTTTCCTTGCCTCCGGAATGGTATAATCGGCAACGGTACCGCACCACACGGTATGCGACCCGGTATAATTCTTCAATTGTTTGTCGAGTGTGCCATCGGGTTGGTGGTAAGGGTTCATCCACAGATTCAGATGAATGCCTTTGCCGGCCATCTCGCTGATAAAGGTGGAAGGCTGCGGAAACCTGCCCGGATCCCATTCGAACGTACAGGGATAGGATTTGCTGTGCCATCCGGGTTCGAGGCCTACAACATCGAGGGGAAAATTTTTTTGCTCAAAGCCGGCAGCTTCGGTGCGGACATCATTTTCGTTGTACAGTGTGGGTGTACGCTGCCAGAATCCGAGACCCCATTTGGGCGGGATAATGCCTCCGCCGCAATAGAGGTTGAAACGCTGAACCACTTCCATTATGCTTTTACCTGTAAAGAGTATTATTTCAACGCCTTCCTCAGGAATGACCATTTCAATATTATCAGAGTATGGCTGGGCATCCCAGGCCCGATCAGTGTTTCTGTCGCGTGGAATTGGCGGGTTTTTGCTATCCTTCCTGACAGCTGACCCTACCGATACATCGATATACCTTGCCGCATTGACAAGAACTCCATATCCCTTGCTGGAGACGAAAAACGGCACCGGGGCATGGGTGCGGCCGTTATCTTCGCCGCCATAATGATCCACATGAAGCCGAAAGATCCGGCCTCTTTGAGCAATGGTTTTGAAGTTCAGTCCGAATCCGTATATCTGCTCCTCCTTTTCCAGCGGAAACCGCAGGCAGGTGCGGCCATTGACAACCAAAGCCCCTATTTCTTTCAAGTCGATGGGTACCGCTGCATCTCCCAAAGCTTTAATCCCTCCGGCACGGGGTTTCCGGTTGGCAACCGACAGGAGGTTGAATGTTGGCGGTTTACCCGCAAAGGTTCGGTAAACGCCGGGGAACGGCTGTTGCCAGTTGAGTTGTGATTGTTTTGATTGTTGCGGGTTGCCGGTTGTCGGTTGTTGGTTGCCGGGGTTGCAGGCGACCAGGGTAGTCAGACAGAGGAGTAGAAGGAGGGTGGATTGGGTTTTCATGGGATGAGATTTGGTTCAGCGTGAAGAGGTCCCCGCTTCCGCGGGGATGACAGAAAAGGGTTTCGTGCAGCGTGAAGGGGTCCCCTTTAGATTTGTTTTTTAATTATAAAAGTAGTTAAATTGAAAAGGAATGAGGTGAACTTACCCGCCTTCTAGGCTCAGGACCTATCCCGCGTATTAGTCCTCATTCCCTTTCTAGCTACTGGGAACCAATTAGAATTTTAGGCATAAAGGCCTATTAAAGGTTTTAGTTCTGGTAGCTTTTGTTAAACGCTTAAATACAAAGTTATGGATTATTCAAAAATTATCGGCATTGATGTGAGTAAATTAACTCTCGATGCATTGGTTTTGCCTTTTGGCAAAGCCTACAAAGTT
>JAPLDV010000607.1 GCA_026391235.1 Bacteroidia bacterium
TATAGATTAAATTACTCTTTTGACGCATACCCGGAGAATCGGTTACACCTTTGTAACCAGATATTGGTTCCTTGCGTCTAATTACCGAATGCATGCATTAAATGATACCGAATGTATCCGGATGGTCCTCCGGGGAGAAAAAGGTTGTTTTGCCTTGCTCGTTAAGAAATATGAGGATAAGGCTTATAACCTGTGTTATAAAATACTGAGAAACAAAGAGGATGCACGCGACTCTGCCCAGGAGGCCTTCATCAAGGCATTTGAGGCTTTGCCGGGCTTCAGGCTCGATTCAGCCTTCTCCACCTGGCTCTATCGTATCATTTATAATACATGCATCAGCAAAATCAGGAAAGACCGGTTGTCAACCGGATTTGAACCTGAAGATGCTGTCTGTATAGATTCGGGTAACGATAATGAAGCAATTAACTATCTCGACCTCGAGGATATGCGAAAGTTGCTCAAAGGAGCTTATGAAGTGCTGAATCCGGATGAGATCTTTCTGGCTGAACAGTTTTACCGGGAAGAGTGTTCCATCGAAGAGCTGGCTGGCATGACCGGACTGAGCCACAGCAATGTTATAGTTAAATTATTCCGTGCAAGGCAAAAAATGTACGCGCAGATCAAGTCAGTTTTAAAAGAGGAGATCCATGTATGGCAAACAAAATGATTTCAGAAGAAGAACTTCGCGATGATTTCCTATCCGCCATAATCCGGTCAGAAGAACCGCTTCAAGCCCCGGAAGGCTTCATGGATGGTGTAATGGTCCGTATCGGGCTGGTTTCGGAAAAAGTAAAATTGAAGCCTTATGCACCGCCCGTCTGGCTGAAATGGGGTATACCGGCTGTTTTCGCCGTTTGCCTGATCGGCTTGCTGATTTCGGGACCGGCGAAAGTACCGGTTGCAAAGGAACCTGTAGTGTCATTATTTGAAAAAGCATCTGCCACAATAAGTTCCTGGTTTACCGGGATTAAATTTGATTTACAAATCCCCAGGTTGAATATTTCCGAAACTGTGTTGTGGGTTTTGGCAGGCGGAATGGTTCTGACCTGGAGTTTCGTGCTCCTGTTCCGCTTTCTCGAAAAAAAGGCAAGGCAATAATTATCGACACACACTCACCCGCACCCTCCCTTCCTTTCACAGGAAGCCTTGTCATCCCGGCGAAGGCCGGGATCTCGTCACACTAGTCTGAGGGAAAAGAGGGTAAAGCTTCTGCGAAGTGCCACGGTAAGCGACGGGATCCCGGCCTTCGCCGGGATGACAAGGCTCCGTGGAAAACGTAGAGACGGATAATTATCTGTCTCTGCAATGTTTCACTTTGGTGCCATCTTGTATAAAACTACCGCAATTGCCGCATAAACAAAATTTGGCAGCCACACTGCAAGCCAGGGCGCCAGGTCACCCGCATTTGCAAATTCCTTGGAAATCTGCATGAACAGGATGTATGAAAAGCTGAGAGCTATACCGAAACCGATATGCATCCCGATACCCCCTCGAACTTTGCGGCTTGATAGGGATACTCCGATGATCGTCAGAATAAAAACCGCAAACGGTCCGGCAAAACGCTTGTGCCGCTCAATCTCATAATACACCTCCCTGTGACCCCTGGATAACTCACGGTTGATGAACCTGGTTAACTGAGGGGTTGTCATTGCCTCCACCACATTATCATTACGGTTGAATTCATCAGGCAAGAGATTAAGCACCGAATCAATGGAGACGCCGCTGGTTATGGTTTCTTTTATACCATCGATGTCCCGGATCCACCAGTTTTGTATCTTCCATGCTTTCTTGATGGAGTCATATCGAATCGACTCAGCCATCAATTTTGATTTTAAAACCCCGTTCTCAAATTTCTCGATGGAAAACTTACCGCCCTTGTTAGTGCGACGGGCAAAATTGTCGACATAAATAAAAACCCCTTCATCGATCTGTTTGTGAATATCATGCTCGGGGGTTCCGTAAGCCTTATCGAAGTATTTTGCTTCAAAATCCAACCGGCTGACACTGGTATAGGGTATGAAATAATTCGAAAGTAAAAAACTCAGCACTGCAATTATTAGAGCAGAAACCATGTATGGAACCATCAGACGGCGATAACTTACTCCGGTAGATAAGATTGCTGTTATCTCACTGTGGACCGACATCTTTGAAGTGAAGAAAATCACCGATACAAAAACAAACAGGTAGCTGAACAAATTGGAAAAGAATGGAATAAAATTGAGATAATATTGAAAAATAATATCCCTTAAAGGTGCTTTTCGACCGATAAAATCGTCAACCTTTTCCGAAAAATCAAAAACTACTGCCACCAGAACGATCAGTCCGATCGCAAGGAAAAATGTTCCCAGGAACTTACGGATAATATAGATATCAAGGCGTTTCAGAACCATTTATAAACGGTTGGCAAGTTTATGTAGTATTGGCTTTTTCCATTCCGTAAAATCACCCTGCAAAAGATGACTTCTGGCCTCGCGCACCAGCCACAGGTAAAAGGCCAGGTTATGTATGTTGGCAATCTGGGCTCCGAGCCTCTCCCCTGATATGATGAGATGGCGCAGGTAAGCTTTCGAATAATACCGGTCGACAAAGGAGGTCCCTTCCGGATCGACCGGAGAGAAATCCAGTTTCCATTTCTCGTTCTTCATGTTCAGGATCCCGTTCCGTGTAAAAAGCATCCCGTTGCGGCCATTCCGGGTTGGCATTACACAATCGAACATGTCCACCCCCCTGCTTATAGCTTCAAGAATATTGACCGGAGTTCCAACTCCCATGAGATACCGGGGCTTATCGGCGGGTAAAATATTATTAACCACCTCAATCATCTCATACATCAGCTCTTCAGGTTCGCCAACCGATAGTCCGCCGATTGCATTGGCCGGCATACCCTGTTCAGCAATGAACTCGGCGGATCTTTTCCGAAGGTATTTCAACCACTTTTTCCGGACTGAACAGGTGACGTGAGCCATCGATATGTGACGAAAACCAGGCACCTTCAGGGGTAAGTTTACGGTTGGCAGCCATGCTGAATACCTGGTAGCCGCCGCTGTCGGTAAGGATGGTGCGGTTCCAATTCATAAAGCTATGCACTCCCCCCGCCTCCCTTAAAACCTCAGTCCCGGGCCGCAGGTAAAGATGATAGGTATTTGCAAGGATAACCGGAGCATCAATATCTTCAGCAAGCTCCCGCTGATGCACAGCCTTCACGGTTGCGGCGGTGCCAACCGGCATAAAAACCGGGGTGGGAATATGACCATGGGCAGTTGTAAATATACCCGCTCGTGCTTTGCTTTGGGAATCCGAAGATTCAATACGGAAATTCATCTGTCGCAAAAACCGCAAAGATATGGTATTTTAAAACTATCTTTGATGACCAAACCGGTGATGTCCTGTTGTTTAAGATTTAAATACTCTATGATTCAATTACTTACGGATTTATTTCGCATTTCATTAGACCACTGGACCGATTATCTTTTTTTATCCCTCGCCGGGCTTGCTGCGATTGCCTGGGGTGTGCAGGTTTTCTACTATTTCTATTTTTTTCTGAGAATTCACCGTTATCAAAAGGTTAGTGAAAAACAAACCCTCGATCCGGTTTCTGTCATTATATGTGCAAAGAATGAAGCCGACAACCTCCTGAAGAACCTGCCGGTTATCCTGGAACAGGATTATCCTGAATTTCAGGTTGTTGTTGTAAATGACAGTTCCAGTGATGAAACAACGGCCGTGCTGGCGGAAATGCAAAAATCCTATAAGCATCTCTATGTTACCCAAATAGTACATACCCACCCCTATCCGCATGCTAAGAAACTGGCTCAAACCATTGGCGTGAAAGCGGCCAGATTTGATCAACTCCTGTTCATCGATGCGGATTGCCGCCCGGTTAGTGCCAACTGGATCCGTTGCATTCAATCGAATTTTCTACCGAAAAAGGAGATTGTATTGGGTTATGGCGCCTATGAAAAGAAAAAGGGGCTGGTCAATATGTTTATCAGGATGGATACTCTTTGGATCGCACAGCAATACATCAGTTTTGCCCTCCGTGGAATTCCTTTCATGGGTGTTGGCCGGAATCTGGCTTACCGGAGGTCCCTGTTTTTCGATAATAAGGGATTTGCCAACCAACTGCATCTCCAATCCGGTGATGATGATTGATCCCGACAGTATAACGGTTTCCGAGCCTAAGCCTACCATGAAAAGCTGGCTCCGTCAGAAAAGGCGCCATCTTACAGCAGGCCTGTATTATCGCGCACGGCACCGTTTCCTGATCGGTCTCGAATTAGTTTCTCGTGAGTATTTTTATGTCGGCCTGATCGTTCTCCTGTCGTTCTGGAAATTCCCGGGATACCTGTTTATCTTACTGATGTTTCGCTGGATCATGCACCTGTGGATTATTAAACTGACGATGAAAAGGTTTAAAGAGAAAGATATCTGGCTGTTTTCGCTGATATACGATTTATTGATGCCCGTCATTTCAGGCTTCCTGCTCCTGAAAACCAGATTTAAGAAAAACAATAAGTTCGCCTGGTAATGTTTTCCGATCTTTCCGATAAAGCCAAGCAGGATTTTGCACTGGTTCAGAAAGCCAGGAGCGGCGATCAGCATGCTTATGCCCAGTTGCTAAGCCGCTATTGGGATTCCGTTTTTTTTATGATCTTTAAGATGTCTCATAATAAAGATGATGCAGAGGACCTGACCATAGAGGCTTTCGGTAAAGCCTTTAAATTCATCAACAATTATGAGCCCGAATTCGCCTTCAGCACCTGGCTTTTCAAAATCGCGAATAATAACGCTATCGACTTTCTAAGAAAGCAACGCACCAAAACCATCTCCATCGACAGTCAGGGAAGAGATACAAATGAAGACAACCCCGTGCAGCTTCAGTCAGATACTCCCGACCCTGAGGAGGTTATGATTCACAAACAAAAAGCCGAATTCCTGAAGACCATAGTTAAGGAATTGAAGCCAAGATATTCCCGGCTGGTTCAACTCAGGTATTTTGAAGAGTATTCGTATGAAGAGATTGCCGAAACCCTGAACCTGCCGATCGGTACCGTTAAAGCACAGCTATTCAGGGCCAAAGAGCTCCTGTATCACATCATCATGTCAAAAGAAGTTTGAGTTGAATCCGGTTGCTTCCCATTTTCAAAATCTTTCACCGAAACAGTTCGCTCAATTTGAACGGCTGGATGGATTGTACCGTTCGTGGAATGAAAAAATCAATGTCATTTCAAGGAAAGATATCGATCATCTGTACCTTCATCATGTGTTGCATTCCCTCTCGATAACCCTGTTCGTTTCGCTGAAACCAGGCACAAAAGTGCTCGATGCTGGCACTGGTGGTGGATTCCCGGGAATTCCCCTGGCAATTTTTTTTCCTGAAGCTGAATTTACACTCGTCGATTCGACAGCCAAGAAAATCAAAGTGGTTCAGGCTGTTTCCGAAGAAATCGGACTTACCAATGTCCATATGCTTTGGTGCCGGGTGGAAGAAATTAATCAGAAATTCGACTTTGTTGTATCCAGGGCCGTTACTGCATTTCCTGAATTTGTGGTCTGGGTTCGAAGACTCATTAATCCCTTAGGATTCAATGATATCCCAAATGGAATAATATACCTGAAAGGGGGTGATATGGAAGATGAGATCCGTCAATTTACAGGGAAAGTAAAAATCCAGGAGATTTCCGACTATTTTGAAGAGGAGTTTTTTGTGTCTAAAAAAATTATTTACCTGCCAATCGGATGAAACGGTTCCTGGTTTTTGTTTTTATTAAATTATCTTTATCTTTGCCATCCAATTTTTAGGGATACTTACTTAAAAGCGATACGATCATGAAAAGGACATTTCAACCTCACAACCGCAAAAGGAAGAACAAACACGGCTTTCGCGAAAGAATGGCAACTGTTGGCGGACGTGCTGTATTGGCCTACCGTCGTGCCAGAGGACGCAAAAAACTGACAGTATCCGACGAACCGAGGCATAAAGTATAAGGGATTACCCCCTATTGAAAATATCGATCCCCGCCAACAGCGGGGATTTTTTATTTGGTGCGGTACACCTTGAACCAATTGCTCTCCGTGTTTAATGGCCGGGCAAGAGAATCAAGCAACTTAAGATAGGGGTAATCAGCCGACCGGCTGTCGACCGGCACCCTTTCCGTGGCTATCCATTTAACATTCGTTTTTTCCACCAGAATAACTAAATCCCTGGTACTTAAAATCTTCCGTGTTGATTCAATTACCCTGCTTTCACTCCCAACAAATTCTGCAGATTGCATCCAATCCAGGAGAAAAGGACTCTTACTGCCGAGGAGCGGGTAAATCAAAGCATTGTTCGGCCAAACAGCAAACCTTCCCTGCGGGGAACCAAACTCATTATAGAGTTTCTTTATTTCTGACAGGTAATCCCACATCTCCTCTGAAATCCTTACACCAGCAAGGCCGGGAAATATATCGCCACCCTCATGGTTGAGCAGCTTTGCAGGTTTATCGCGGTAATTCACCCGGGGTTGGACAACCAGCGATAAAACAAAAAGTGCAGGAATAAACAATCCGGCGGCAATTAACTGATAAGGCCTTACATTCCGGTAAATCCGGTTACCAAAGTCCTTTATCTGCATTAAGATAGCGGTCCCGGCTAGCCATCCCAACGCGAAAACCGGGGCATTATCCCCAAGTGATACAGCACTCGTCCAGGAAACGAGTAAAATCCAGAATGCAGGCCGGATCCATCTGGGAAGCTGACGATCATGCAGATAGATGAGGAATATATCGAGAACCAAAATCCAGAAAAAGGCAAACGAAATCGCGAAAAGGAGGGCAGGCTTTATGAAAACGGCAAACACCAAACCTGCCTTAATGAAAAAACTGATTGACTTAAGTACTATAATAATCAAATCAACACCTTTGTTATCCTTTCCGGATTCCGTATTACCAAACTTGATAAGTCCTGCAATAATTGCCAGCCCAAACAAAATCAACACAGGCGAGTGCCAGAAAGCCTGTGAAAAACGAACCACCCCGGTTTCCCATAATTCGGTGCGCCCGGTAATCTGTTGCAAGAAATCAGGCCAGGAGTCCGTAAAAGTTAATACTCCTGCATAAAGCCATCCGGGCAATAATCCGATAAGCAATGCCGGCAGAAGACCGCTGATCACCCTGAGCCAATGCCTCTGCGATTGGTTGATTTCCCAAATAACCATTCGAATGACAAGCAGTCCGCCCGGTAAGGCAAATGTCTGCCGGCATAATAGCGAACAAGTGACCGCAAAGAGAATCAGAATTTGCCAGCCGAAGTGCCTACCGGCCGGATTGATTTTTAGTTTGTACCAGGCATATAGGGCCAGACTGAACCAGAACAGTCCATCGATGGTTGTCCATGGAAAAAGATTGTAATGATTCTGATTGAGAATAAACATCACCACAACCGATCCCGCTACCAATAGAAGATAATAGTCTTTGCGTAATCCTTTGAACCAGGAACCCGTTAATAAAAATGTTATGAATATCGAGTAAAATAAGTACTCGATTAATACCAGCCACCTGGCAGAGATCTCCAGCGGCAGGGGTGAGAAAAAATGAATGGTATGCATTACTGCAGAACCGGCTGGGCGAATGGAGATAAAATCACGATGCGGAATTTCTCCATTGAGTATCCGGTAAGATTGGGCCAGAATAACACCGTCGTCACTCGGATTAAAGCCTTCGGTTGATGGTATTCTGAGAGCGGCATAAATCCCAAGGATAACCAGGGTAACCAGGATGATCATAAAGAAACCCGGCCTATTTTGCAGTACTTTCATGGTATTCCTCCTCTGTATTGACTGACCAGATTGAATCTTTTTCCCTACATCCTTCCAGTATGAGATCAACTGCAGTCATTGCAGTTAACATACTATGATCCTGATTGTTATACCTATGCATCCCGTTGCGGCCCAATAAAAACAGATTATTGAATGAGTCGGTGAACCGGCGTATTGTATCAAACTGATCATAAGTCCCAAAATAGGCCGGATAGGTTTTGGGCATCCTGACCACCGTACCATCGAGAAAGTCATTTGAACAGCAAAAGCCGATTTTATTGAGCTCATCTATTCCTTTTTTAATCAAATCCTCGTCATTTGCTTTCCAAAGATTATCGCCTTCCTGGCAGAAATATTCCAATCCCAGCCACACCGTACTCTGATCATTTACCATAAAGGGGCTCCAGTTATTAAATACCTGGATTCTCCCGACTTTGACATCCTCCTCCTGGATATAGATCCAGTTATCAGGAACTCTATTGCCATCTTTGCAATCCGGCTGGCAAATCATCATCTTCCTGT
>JAPLDV010000683.1 GCA_026391235.1 Bacteroidia bacterium
GTCCAGAAGTAGGCGGCATACCCCTTGCTTTCATAGCCTGCATATCCGCGGCAACCAGCGGGCAAGGCTGCAAAACCGAATGTGTCCGCACCATTTCCATTGATCCATCCGGAGGTTGATTTCAGTTTTTTTCCTGCCTCACCGGTAGTTCGCCAATCTCTTTTAACGGCTTCATCAGCCGTCATACCCAGGGATTTTTCCAGTTCGATCCATTCCCGGTCTGAAGGGAGGTGCCAGCCGGTCGGGCAGGCCGATTTCGCTGCGATCCAGTTGTATAAAACCCCACATGCAATATAGTTGGGATTTGCCTTAGCGTCATCAACCTTAACTCCATCATAATCATATACATAGCGGCACTCTTCTTCGAATAGTCCCGTACCAACCCGGTTGACAACTGGAAGATAAGCCAGGTTTTCGGCCGTCCAGGTTTGCTTGCCGATGGAAACGGTTTTATAGGTATGCCCGTCGCGCTGATCGGTAAAAGAGGCAGGGGATTGTGCTGAGAGGGAGAGGATGCTTAGGAGGTTAATGGTTAGGAGGTTAATGGCTCTGTGAATTTTCATGGTAAGGAAAAGGGTCCCTTCGGGAATGGCAGATAATGTTGTCGGGAATACCTTCATACTTAACGCGGAACGCCCTGAATCTGTCATTTCGGAATTCGGAATTATGCATTCGAATCTCATCTTTTTAACTTCATTTCCGGGTTATTTTTTCATCAGCGTTTCGATTTCATCAACCGTACGGGGCAGGCCGGCAGTGAGGTTTTCACATCCGGTTTCGGTGATAACAATGGTATCTTCTATCCTCACACCAAGTTTTTCTTTGGCAAACACAGCCAGAGGTTCATTGGCGAAAACCATTCCGGGTTTCAGAACGGATGGTCCGCCGCCAACATCATGAACGGCCATGCCCACGTAATGTCCGAACCCGCCTCCAAACTTTTTCATCAGATCTGAGTCGGGGTTGAATCCCTTCTTAATCAGGATTTCCTTTACCTCTTTATCGCATTGCTGTGAGGTAAGTCCGGGCCGGTATGTTTTCATGCAGGCCTCGTGAACGGCATTGCAGGCTTCATATATCTCACGCTGGCGTGGTGTGAATTTGCCATTTGCCGGATATGAAATGGTAATATCGATATCGTAATTGTGCAGATCCGGGCCGGCATCAATCACCAGAAAATCCCCTTCGGAAAGGGTGCGTTCATATCCATGGTGATGAAGATCCTTGTGGTTTTCGTCTGTACAGATTATGGTATAATAGGCCAGTTCACCCGCGCCTGCCTTTTTGCAGGAATACTCATACAAGGCGGCAAGTTCCTGTTCGGTCACTCCGGTCCGGGTGGCTTTCATCACGTCGATATGAGCCTGTACAGCTATTTTAGCTGCTTTTCGCATCAGGTCAATCTCGGCTGACGATTTGATCGTTCTCATTTCATGAATAAAGTCTGAGCAATCCTTTACCGCCACACCTGGATATTTGCTTTTCAGATTTTCCACAAACCGTGTCTCCCTTGTCGGCCGGGCATCCCATTCGCTCCTGACCATGGTAAACTGCAGAACACCCGCCTTTTCCCAGGAACACTCACGGGCCAGCTCCTCAGGCTGAAAACAGGTGTAGAAGGTTTTTACATCAGCGAACCGTTTGGCCAGGTATTTCTTCAGATCACTTGGGCGCATTATTTTATCGAAACCGGTGCTTACGGCCCGGTCGGCAAACAGGATCGATTCTTTATTGAAAGGATCAATCACCAGAAAAGCATTCTCAGTTTCAACCCCCGACAGATATAGGAAGTTGTTATTCTGCATGAAGGGAAAGTAGTTTGGAAGGGAGGATGCACCCTGAATAATAATAATCCCGTCGGGAAACTTTTCCATCAGCTTGGATCGCCGGGCGGCATATTCTGATTGAGCAAACTGAAAGGCTTTGGCTTGCGATACCGGTAGTCCGGTTATAAGAGTTAACAGGAGGATCGGGAGTATAATCCTTTTCATGATTTTAGCTATTTTAAAGGTTTGAAATTACGTTTCTAAACTGAATTATGTACAATCTTTGCAGACTTTGCGCGAACGCCAAGGAAGAATTCATGAATAAACTGGCTAAGAAAATAAAACCGGAATGCAGATGAAAACAATTAGTTGCCTGTTTCTGATCTGTTGCACAGCCTGTGCACCCATGCGCTCCCCACTGGTTTCGCCGGTTGACCTGGCATTTCTGGAAGATCTCACCCGGGCGGTGGTCGACAGCTCACGCATTCTGCCCGGTCAGGATCTGCCCGCCGCTATCCGTTCATTCGGGCCAAACCGGTCCGGTATTACCCTGATCAAACCGGGCGGCCGTGATTGTTACCCTTCTTTCTGGATACGCGATTATGCCATGTCGCTGGAAAGCGGGTTTATCACAAATCAGGAACAACTTGATATTCTATTATATACGGCTGCCAGGCAGTCCGACTCCACCTGGACAACCAAAACCGGAAGCCTTGTTCCGAGGGGATCCATCCCCGATCATATCCGGATCAATGATGGACTGCCGGTTTATTTCCCCGGAACGTATGATTATGTGAATCAGGGTAATGAGATCTGGAGAATGCCGCCCTATTGCGACCAGTTCTATTTTATTCACATGGCCTGGTTTTATATTCATTCAACTGAAGATCCATCTGTTCTTAACCGGAGGATCAATAATATCAATCTTTTTAACAGGATGGAGCTGGCTTTTGATGCTGTTCCGGCCCATTCCGAAACGGAGTTGGCCTATATAAACGACTCATTGCCAACCTGCGATTTCGGATTTCGTGATATTATCAGCATGACAGGTGAAGTTTGTTTCGGATCGCTCCTGAGATACCGTTCAGCGATGGAGATAGCAGAGTTATGCGATCAAAATGGTACCCCGCAGAAGTCGGAAATGTACCGGGCTATCGCGAAAAAGATCAAAGGTAACCTGATTAAGGTATTTGCAGACGACCGGGGAATGCTGCGGGCCAGTACCGGAAAGAGCCGGCAGCCGGATGTGTGGGCAACCGCATTTGCGGTTTACATCGGTGCATTGGAAGGGAAGGTCGCAACAAATGCCTGTAATGTGCTTGCAAAGGCTTATCAGGCTGGAACACTGGCTATGGAAGGCCAGATTCGCCATGTTCTCACCACTGATGATTTTGATTCAACAACTGCCTGGGAAAAGTCGCTAGCCGGAAAGAACACCTATCAGAACGGCGCTTACTGGGGAACACCTACCGGCTGGGTTTGCCAGGCGATTGCCCGTGTGGATAAGCCGGCTGCATCCAAACTGGCCATGGAATTCATCGATCATTTGAGAAAAACCGATTTCCGGTTGAAAGGCACTGAGCATGGAGCTCCTTATGAATGCATCTATCCTCCAACTGGTTACAAGCAAAATCCGGTTTATATGACTACGGTGACCGCTCCCTTCGCGGTGTTCCGTCATTCCTTCCCTACTCACTAAATCCTTTTCTGTCATCCCCGCGAAAGCGGGGACCTTTTGACGCTACTCTAAGCTCCTTTGTCATCCCCGCGAGGGCGGACGCAATTATGCGTCCCTACACGTTTCCTTGTCATCCCCGCGAAAGCGGGGACCTTTTCACGCTGCACTGAGATATCACCAATCAATATCAGGGTACCACTTTTTCCAGATGACAGAAAATTTCCCGGTGCTCACGAGAGAATTATAGGCACTTGTCCAGGCTGTAATATAGCTTGCTTCGGTGACTTTGGAGAACGCCAGGTAGGTTTGGCCTTCGGATAATACTGCCTCTTTCCTGACATCTTTTGGAGGATGTCCGGATGCAGACGCCAATATCCGGATCGAAATATCATTCAATACCGCACAGGGGATATCTCCATCCATCAGTTTCTGGAAAACCTCCTGTGGAGTGGCCCATGTAACCACATTAATAAAACCCAGATCGAGCAGCTCTTTTTCAGACGCCCATCCGGTTACCGTACCCACCGATTTCATATGGAATGCGTCATCGATGGTTCCGATATGATAATCTGATGAGGCATGTACGAAGAAACAGTACCTTTTTTTACAAACCGGCCCAACCCAGTGGAAAAGATTTTCCCGGTCAGTCGACCGGAGTGTGCTGAATGCCATGGAGTTGGGAACGAGAAGTATCTGGTTGTATGCGTTGGTCCATGAGGTTAGTTCAACAGGACCTGCGAGGTTGGTTCCATCCATCATGGTCTCAACCATTTCCATCGAACTGCCGGTAATGCTGCCATCGAAATCACGGTAACTCTGGGGCGGATTCTCCTCGGTAAACATCAGGATACGTCCGGGAGCATAAGTTCCGGGGAGATATTTATCGTATAGTTCCTGCAGAAATCCGGCATCTTTCAGCTGGTTAAGTTTATCCTGCCAGTTTTTTATCACTTTACCCGACACATCTTTGGAAAAAGCAAGGTAACCTGGTGTTGATGAATAGTACAGCAGGTTATCAAGCTTTGCGGGATCCAGTGAATTATCCTGAGCTGCAATCTGTATAAGGTAGGCAGCATCGAAAATAATATCGACGGTTCCGTTATACAGGTTCCTGACCAGGTCATCAAAAGTGTTAAAAAAAGTCAGATTGGTAAAGCCCAGGTTGATCAGAATTTCGCTGCTGGAAAACGAAGTTACTACACCAATGGCAGGCTGCAGTTTCGCATCTTCCAATGTTGCCAGCCTTAATCCGGTGCTCTTCAGTGAAACGAAAGCATCATGCCATAAGGAAACTGATCCCACCCATTGAAATTGATCTTTCCTTTCCGTTGTCAGGATTGTGGTAAAAAGCATAATATTTTGCCCGGTTTTCAGCCGATTGAAGATGGAATCCCAGTTAGAGCTGATTTCAACCGTATTGGTCAATTGAAGCTCACCAAGGATCTTTAATACCACCTCCATGGTAATGCCCTTTTGTATGCCATTCTCTTCATAATTAAATGGTTTCAGGACTTCTGTAAGTATCGTCAGTTCCTTCCCCGAGGTATCCTCTTTCTTGCAGGATAACAATCCGATGGCGAGGGTCACTAAAACAATGGTGATTAGTTGCTTCATGATTGGTTTTTTCAATACACTAATGTAGGAAGAAAGAGTAACACATGATTAATTAGCTAATTTTATTTTTAGAGAAAGTAGAATTTCAAAAGGGTATAGCCCAATAATTCAGAGAGTTTATCTAATTATTTTACGCAATGAACAGAGTTTTTTTGACTGGGATTATCATAGTTCTTTTGTCGCCACTGGTTTCGGGGCAGTCGATCAATCCAGATCTTAATCTCATACCGGTACCTAAACAAATCGAAATGAAACCCGGGAGTTTTGAATTTCCCCGGGATATACAGATTAGGGTTAAAGATCAGAACAATATTGGGTTAGAAGATTTCACAGAACTTCTGAAAACAGAGCTGGGGATATCAGTAAAACTCCATGGGAAAGGGCCCGGAAAATCCATCCGGATCGAAAAGCGGAAGGATATCGGATTTAAAGCAGGAGCGGAAGGATATCTTCTAGCGGTTAAGCCCGAAGGAATAACTGTTGCAGCGCCCACCGAAGCCGGGATTTTTTATGGGATGCAGACACTTTCACAGCTGATAACTGCCAATCGATCAGGCAGGGCTGTGCCCTGTGTGATCATTCGGGATTATCCTGATATACCTGTTCGTGGCTGGCAGGATGATATTAGCCGTGGCCCGATCCCCACTCTTGATTTTCTGAAGAAGGAGGTACGGACGCTGGCTGCGTTCAAGCTTAATGCGATGACACTGTACACCGAACATGTGTTCAAATTGAAGAAACATCCCTCCCTGGCGCCTGAGGACGGGATTACGGAGGAACAGATTGCCGGGCTTAGCGATTATGCGGCCCGTTACCATGTGCAGGTAATCGGAAACTTCCAGTCGTTCGGACACATGGAGAAGATCCTGAGCAAGCCGGGATATCAGCATCTTGCTGAAAACGGGCATATCCTGACACCAACGAAGGAAGAATCGTATCAGTTTATGAAAGAGGTTTATTCTGAAGTGGTTCCGGCCTATTCAAGTCCGTATTTTAATATCAACTGTGATGAAACCTTCGGGTTGGGCGAGGGCTTGTCGAAGAAAATGGCAGACAGCATCGGGATCGAAGGTATTTACGGATATCACATAAACCGGTTGAACAACCTGCTCAAACCTTATCATAAGCGCATTCTGATGTGGGGTGATATTACATCAAATCCTAAGATTGTGGCCCTGTTGCCGAAGGATATCACGGTGATTTCGTGGGGCTATCATGCTGCAGCCAGTTTCGATTACGCCATCAAGCCCTTTTCCGATCAGGGACTGAACTTTTGGGTGGCGCCGGGGGTGAGCTGCTGGGGCAATGTTTTCCCAAACCTGCAAGTGGCTTCCATCAATATAAACAATTACATCCGTGATGGTTACAAACTTGGGGCCACCGGTGTGCTGAACACTTCATGGATGGATGACGGACTGAGTTTCTTTGAGAATAACTGGTATGGGTTGGTATGGGGAGCCGAAAAGAGCTGGAATGCACCTCAGCAAGGCCATGAGGTAAACTCGGAGCAGCGTCAGACGGTCCCCGCTTTCGCGGGGATGACAGAAAAGGCTGCTTTCGCGGGAACGACAAGTACTCTTCCAGGGGTTGGCAATTTTGAGAAAGCCTTCGATAAGATCTTCTTCGGCACCACCTCACAGTCAGTCACCTCCTGGATGCAAGCATTTTCAGCCCTGCACCAGGGAAAAGTGCGTGACATCGCACGGAACAGCCGGTTTTTTGAACCTGTACTGCCGTTTTATCCAGAGTACGTTGAAGATACCCAGATGGATCTTAATGGGAATGTCTTAGCTAAACTGGACAGCCTCGAAGCATTGCTTCCGGCACTGAAACAGGAGGTGGTTCGAAACGGGATTGACCTGGACTACCTGGATTTTGCCCTTGCTGAGGTTCGGTTTACTGCAAACAAGAACCTGTTCAGGGTGCAATTGTACCGGTATCTCAAGGTAATGAACGGTGCAATTTCCGCCGAAAGCCTGAAAATAACCCTGAAGATCCTGATCCGCCAGTCGGAGCAGCTGAAAAGCAGATATGCTGAATTCTGGAAACAGGTGAACCGGGATTGGTGGCTCGACCGTAATATGGAGAAATTTGAACAGCTCAGTCATGATCTCCGGAATGTTCGCGGACTAACTATTCTCACAATTGCTGATACGTTTTCCCCTGCCGGACGAAGTGTGAAAATGCGGTCGATGCTCGATAATCTGCCGGTTTATTTTACCCTGGATGGGACTGCTCCAACTGTAAACTCAGATAAATATTCCGGTCCGGTCTATCTGAAAAGTGACGCCACCATAAGGGCCCGCGTGATTGACGAGGGAAAAGAGTTTCCGGAGACGGTCGACAGCCTGATCATGCACAAAGCCATCGGCAAGCTGTATAAATTGAATTCGACCTGGAGCAATTACCATCCTGCCTATGGTGCCGGGGGCCGGCTGGGCCTGGTCGACGGGCGCACGGGCAGTGTGAAAGATATCAGGAGCGGCCGTTGGCAGGGATATTCCGGTCAGGATATCAATGTGGAGATCGATTTTGGAAAGATCGACACGCTGCATTCCTTATCGATGGGTTTCTATCAGACTACGTTCAGTTGGGTGATCCTGCCTAAACAGCTGGAAATTTCTTATTCAAATGATGGCATTAACTATCAGAAATACAAAACTTTATATCATAATATCCCGGTAGATTATCCTGATCCGGTAACTTACCGGTTTGAAGCGGATCTGAATAACCTGAAGACCAGGTATCTGAAGGTGGTGGGTATTTATTATGGCCCGCTGCCGGAATTTCACGCCTCCAAGGGGGAGGCATCTATGATGTTTGCAGACGAGGTGATCATACATTAAGGCACAAGGCGCAAGGCACAAGGCTCAGGCAAGGCTCAAGGCTCAAGGCGCAGGAATGAATTAATTAAGAATCAAGGGATTAAGGCCGCCAGGGTCCCTTCTTCCTTGATTTTATTTTATCTTCCTTCAAACTTACCTGAGCCTTGCGCCTTGAGCCTTGCGCCTTTATTTATCCGGCTCATACGCAAGGTCGGTAACCTTGGCGATATCTCTTTTATAATATATTGAACCGATCAGGAACAGGACTCCGGCGAAGAGGACAAATGCAGGCAATATGGCCAGGGCGGTACTAAGGTTAGTCCTGTCCGATATCGCGCCAATAATGGTTGGCCCTAACATGGCTCCAAGGGCATTCTGGATAACAACCGCAATGGCATAAGATGTTGCACGGAGGCCGGGATGAACCAGGTCCTGGGTGACGGCACCGGCTGCTGCGATAAACATGGTAACGGTGACTCCGAACAGCAAAAGCGAGATGTATTGAGCACTATCCTTAAAAACCACGAATGCCAGGAAGCAAAACAAGGCTGCCAG
Organism: Bacteroidia bacterium; assembly: GCA_026391235.1. Next base: position 8,439 of record JAPLDV010000683.1, read on the forward strand.
TATCGATGTGATCCCCGGGAAGACTAATCTTGCATTCAGTCTCTTTCGGCGCCAGCGGTCAACAATATAACCGCCCAACGGAGCACCTATAATGGCCAGAAGCATCACCAGGGAAGCTTTAGTGCTGGATTGCTGCTCCGGTATTCCATATTCGCGACTGAAATAGCTGGGTAGCCAGAACAAAAGGGACGTAGTGGTAAAAACTACTGCCATCATGCCAAAATAGGTGAGCAGTAGGGATGGCTTTTCGGCAAATTCACGAACCATATCCCTTGTGGTCATTTTGATTTTTTCAATCTTGGCGCCCTTTATCTTTGGCTCTGCGTTCTTGATCAGTTTAACGGTTTTATAATCCTTACTGAAAAAGAACAGGATGGCTATAATTAATCCCGGTATGGCTACAATTCCGAAAGCGCTCCGCCATCCCCAGTGGGCAGCGATAAATCCTCCGCCAGCTACTCCGATTGCACTTCCAAGCGGTATGGCTGCATTCCAAAGACCTATGATCCATGAGCGCCTTTCGATGGGATATAACCCCGAAAGCATTGCTGATCCGCCCGGAGCATAACCGGCTTCGCCAACCCCGATAAACGCTCTCGTGGTCAACAACGCTCCAAAACTCCTGGTTAAAGCAGCAACTGCGGTGGCCAGGCTCCAGAGTGCCGCCATCACACCAATCGTCCGCCGGCGACTCCACCGGTCTATGATCAGGGAAACCGGAAAGGTCAGCAAAACAATTAACAGGTAAACCGCCCCCATCAGCATGCCCAGATGCTTATCGCTCGTCCCGATTTCGGCCTTAATATAGGGCAACAATGAGGAAACAACCATCCTGTCGATGTAGTCAAACATGTACAACAGAAACAGCAACGAAAAAAGATAATTCGTGTACTTTCTTGGGAAAAGATAACCGGGAAGAATTTCAGCACTATTTTTCATATAGGAAAGATTAGGTTTAGCCGTTTCATTTCGCAACTCCGAAATTTACACTTCCGGATATTAGCGGGATTAAGTACTTTTACCTAAACACAAACACAAACAAAAGACGAAAACCATGAAAAGAGTATTGAAAACGTTAAGGATGTTAAGGGAGTTAAGGACGTTAGGAACGAGAAGAATAGTTGTGATGGTTGTGATTGTTTTGATGGTGGCAGGGTGCGGGATGAAAGGGGGGATAACACTTATCAGCAACGGCAAATCGGATTATGTGATCTGTATGGCGGATACCGGCAATCATCAGATCATGCGGGCGGCAGGCTTTCTGCAATCCTATCTTAAGAAGATGGGAGGAGCAGAGATCCCCTTGAAAATCGGATTGACGGATTTGCCTGCGAAAGCAATCGTAATTAATCCGGATGTGAGATCCGGCCATGAGGATGCATTCAGCATTGTTACTGTGAATAAGCAGATTATTATTACCGGAGGAACCCACAAGGGTTGTATTTACGGGGTGGTCGATCTGCTCGAAAAACAACTCGGATGCCGGATGTATGCTCCGGGTTTTGAGGTGGTCCCGAAACTCAAAGTAGTCAGGATTCCTCAGTTGGATATCAGTGATAACCCGGTCAATGAATACCGAAATGTGTACGGCCGATTTACGGAGGATGAAAATTACCGTGACTGGCAGAGGATTGATGTCATAGGGGATATTTTTGCTGATGGCTATTTTGTGCACACAATAACTACCATCGTTCCCTGGCAACTGTATGGCCAGAAACACCCGGAATACTTTTCCCTGGTGAGTGGCAAGCGGACAGGCGACCAAATATGCTGGTCAAATCCTGAAGTCCTGAGAATTGCGATAAAAAAACTGGAGACTGATATGGCCCTTCAACCTGATAAGCAGCTCTGGTCAGTTAG
>JAPLDV010000269.1 GCA_026391235.1 Bacteroidia bacterium
TGTCCGCTTACAACCGATCATGCTGTTCTGATGAACCTTTTCCAGGGGATTCAAAGCGGCATCATTGAAGATGGTACGGCGATCGGTCTTGGTCTTGCCACTTCCGTGAACCGGCTGAAAGATTCCGAAGCGAGGAGCAAAGTGATCATTCTCTTAACCGACGGAATGAATAACCGCGGTGAAATTGCACCTATTACGGCCGCAGAAATCGCCAAAACATTTGGTATACGGGTGTACACTATCGGGGTGGGTTCGCTGGGTACGGCTCCCTACCCTTTTCGCACACCTTTCGGCATTCAATACCAGAATGTTAAGGTCGAAATCGATGAAGGGGTTTTAAACGAAATCGCCAATATGACAGGTGGTAAATATTTCAGGGCAACAAATAATCAAAAGCTAAAGGAAATCTATCAGGAGATTGATAAAATGGAGAAATCCAGGATTGATGTCAAAGAGATCAATACTAAAACGGAAGAATACCAGCGATTCCTTTTTGTGGCGCTGCTTCTTTTATTGATCGAAATCAGTCTTCGGCTTACCTTATTTAAACGGAACCCTTGATTCACAAACTAACTATCTGAATAACAGTAATGAATAGCGCGTTCAGGTTTGAAGATGAAAAAGCATTGATTGGTCTGGCGGTCATTCCGTTACTGCTCATAATATATCTGATTACCAAAAGATACCAGAATAGGCAGTTGCAAAAATGGGGAGATCAGGTATTATTGAACCGTTTAATGCCTGATTTTTCGTCTGCCCGGACTTTCATAAAATTCATAATTTGGGTTCTGGTATTCGGGATTATGGTTCTCGCACTGGCGCGTCCTCAATTTGGTACAAAATTATCGGAAGTGAAACGGAAAGGAATTGAGATGATAATTGCCCTGGATGTATCAAACTCAATGATGGCCGAAGATATCCAGCCAAACCGCCTGGAAAATGCCAAAATGGCGATCAGCAGGCTGGTCGACAGGCTGGAGAATGATAAAATCGGGTTGATTGTTTTTGCAGGCGATGCATATATTCAGATGCCTGTGACCACTGATTACATGGCAGCCAAGTTATTTCTAAATTCCATAACCACACAGATCGTACCCAAACAAGGTACGGCAATTGCCAGTGCGATACGTTTGGCCATGAGGTCATTCACTCCAAATTCCGAAAAGAGCAGGGCAATTATCATTATCACGGATGGGGAGAACCATGAAGAAGGTACCATTGAGTCTGCCACTGAAGCCGCTGCTGCCGGTATCATCATTCATACCATTGGCATCGGCTCGGCTCAGGGTGTACCTATTCCGGTAACGTCAGCCGGCGGGCAAAAAGATTATCGTACAGATTATGAAGGGAAGGTAATTATCAGCAAGTTGAATGAGGATCTTTTAAGGCAGGTTGCAGCTGCCGGCGGCGGCACTTATGTCAGGGCGACAGCTTCACGGACCGGTCTTACTACTATTCTCGATGAAATGAATAAAATGGAGAAACAGGAAATCCAGATGAAGGTATACTCTGAATATGATGAGCAATTTGTGTATTATATCGGATTCGCGATATTCTTACTTTTGATCGATTTCATCCTGAACGACAGGAGAAATAAATGGCTGCAAAATCTTCAGTTATTTGGTAACCGGAAATTGTAATATGAAACATCTGTTTATTTACCTGATATTCTTTGGCTTGGCAATTTCACTCGAAGCCCAGCCCGGTCGTGGTGATATCCGGCAAGGGAACCGGTATTTCAAAAGCGAGAAATTCGACAATGCCGAATTAGCTTACCGGAAGGCACTCGAAGAGAAGAAAGTGAATAAAATAGCCGGATTTAACCTTGGCGATGCACTTTACCGGCAAAAAAAATATGAAGAAGCCGGTCGGCAGTTCGAAGCAGCAGCATCGGGTGACGTTGTGAAAACAAATACCGCGAAAGCCTATCATAACCTTGGAAACTCATTACTGCAAGCGGGCAAGATAGAAGAAAGCATAGATGCCTACAAAGATGCACTCCGCAAGAATCCGGGCGATCTTGATACCAAATACAATTTGTCGTATGCACAAATGATGAAAAAGAAGCAGGAGAAGAACGATAAGAACGATAAGAGCGATAAGAACGATAAGAACGACAAGAGCGATAAGAGCGATAAGAAGGATCAGCAGCAACAGCAGCAGGAACAGAAAGATCAAAAAGCTGATCAGCAACAGACTAAACAACAGAATGTTAAAATTTCAAAAGAAGATGCTAAAAGGTTATTGGAAGCATTGGCTACCGACGAAAAGAAGGTTCAGGAGAAGGTGAAAAAGGAAAAGGCCAATGCCAGCAAGGTTAGAACCATAAAGGATTGGTAATGAAAAGAGAAACTTTTGGAAACATGAAGACATTATCTATGCTTATCCTGCTAGGACTATGGATACCGGGGGCGTGTTTAGCTCAGGAAGGTATCCAATTAACCGCGGAAGGGCCTAAGGTAATGGCAGTTGGGGAAGTTGCCCGTCTGGCCTATACCATTAACGCAAAAGCTGAAGGATTCACCGGCCCAAAAATTGAAGGCTTTCTGTTCTCCGGTCCGATGCTATCCACCAGCATGAGCACCCAGATCATCAATAACCAGGTTAGTCAATCGGTTTCTTACACCTACAATTATAATATTCAGTCGACACAGGAAGGCGTTTTCAACATTCCTTCAGCCAGCGCAGTGGTCAAAGGAAAAACCTATTCCAGTGATCCGGTGAAAATTGAAGTAGTGAAAGGGAATCAGGATAAACAGCAGGGAGGACAAAGCGGAACGAGTTCGGATGGGGTGAATCCTGACGACCTGTTCGTTAAAATAGAGGTTGATCGCAACCAGGTTTATAAAGGGGAACAGATTTTTGCCACAATAAAGATTTTCACACGGGTAACACTGGCGCGGTTCGGAGAGATCAAGATGCCTGCTTTCGGAGGATTCTGGACTCAGGACATACCTACCTCAGAACAGGTTAGTCTGGAAAGAACCAACTACAACAGCAAGATTTATAATGTCGGTATAATCCGGAGGACCATTTTGGTTCCCCAAAAAACCGGAAAGATCACTATTGAACCATTTGAAATAGAGTGCTTTGTAAATGTTCAACGAAAATCGCAGCGCAGCCCCTTTGATGATTTCTTCGGCAGTTATGAAACAGTTACCAAAAGGGTAAAGAGCCTCCCTGTTGACATAACAGTAAAACCCTTTCCGGACAATCAACCCGCCGGTTTTAACGGAGCTGTCGGCAAGTTCACCATTACCGCCGGAATTGATAAGCACGAGGTTAAAACCAATGAGGCTGTGGCACTGAAAGTTACTGTCAAAGGGAATGGCAATTTAAAGCTGATTGAGTTGCCCGCTTTCAGGTTCCCGGCCGATCTTGAAGTATATGACCCGAAAATCACCGATAATATTGATGCCGGCAGCAACGGCATTACCGGATCCAAAACATTTGAATACCTGATTATTCCGAGGCACGCAGGTTCTTTTGAGATCCCGTCATGGAATTTCAGCTATTTTGACCCTACCGCGGGAAGTTTTAAAACTTTCACCAGCGATATTATGAGGATCAACGTCACAAAAGGTGAAAATGATTCTGAAGCAACTATTGTCAGCACTCCCGGTAAGGAAGACATTCGGGTCATCGGACAGGATATCCGATTTATTAAAACGGGCAAACCGAGTTTCAAAGTCAGGGGTGAGCATTTTTTCGCATCAGCAGGTTTCACATTTAGCTTTGTTATTCTATTCCTCCTGTTTGTAGTATTTATCTTTTTCTTCAGATCACGTTTTAAAAACCTTGCTGATGTTGAGGGAAGCCGATTCAGGAAGGCAAATACAATCAGCCGTAAACGATTAGCTCTGGCGCGGAAATATCTTGAATCATCAAGCCGCGACGAGTGCCTTGAAGCCTTGACAAGGGCTCTCTGGGGATATGTCAGCGACAAGTTCAATATTGATTTTTCGAACCTGAACCGTGACAATATCCGGGAACTTCTGTTGAATCGCGGCGTTGATGAGGAAACAATCAAAAACTTGATTGAAACCATTGACAATGCAGAGTTTTTGCGATTTGCACCGGGAAAAGCCGATGGTGACCTGAACCAGCTTATGACGCGCTCGGAGCAAGTGATTGTGAGTATTGAAAAAACCTATCGGAGGTAATCATGATTAAGAAAGTACTGTTCGGCCTGGTTTTTACATTGCTCGCCGGGCTGCCGGCTGCCGGACAATCCAATATGGAACAGATTGTTTTTGACAAAGCCAACCAGCTCTATCTGAATGGGGATTATTCCTCTGCCAGGGAGGAATATCAGAAAATTATCAATTCAGGATTCGAATCTGTGGAATTGTATTATAATCTTGGGAATACGTTTTACAAACTTGGCCAGATCCCATCGGCAATCCTTTACTATGAGAAGGCTTTGATCCTGGATCCTAAAGATGTTGATATCCGGTTCAATCTTGATCTGGCCAACCGGTTGGTGGTCGATAAAATCAATCCGGTAAATGAATTCTTTTTAAGGAAATGGATCCGAACCTTTGCCGGAATAATTAAGGCAGATGCATGGGGCTATATCAGCCTGATTGCCTTTATCCTTATGCTGTCGGTGGTCGCTTTTGCCTATGCAACAAGAGGTTTCAGGTTCAGGAAGCTGATGCTTTCAGGAGGAGTTTTACTTTTTGTTATCCTGTTATTCTCATTGCCCCTGGGTAGTATTCAGAACGCACAAACAGTGCATCCTGATTCAGCGATTGTTTTTTCATCCTCCTTGACGGCCAAAAGTTCGCCAGATTCAGGCGGAACCGACTTATTTGTAATTCATGAGGGCGTTAAAGTAAAAATAACTGACCAGGTAGGCTCTTGGATCAGGATCCGGCTTGCGGATGGTAATGAGGCCTGGATTCCGGAAAACAGTGTCGAGAGAATTTAATTTCAGATCATTTTTCGTTGTACGGCAGCATGCACTACTGAATCTGCAATCTCGTCGAGGGTAAGATATCCGCAGTTATACACAATATCGAAAATCTGGAGCTGGAATTTTTGCCCCAGGTAATATTCCAGAAATCTTTTACGGTTTGCGTCTTTTGTTGTAATCAGGTCCAGAGCCTTGTCCTTGTTGAGGTTCTGCGTTTTCATGATCGAGTTAATCCTCCATTCCAATGGTGCCATCAAACGTATATGCAGAGATTTTTTGATATCCCTGTTCAATACCACTCCGGCCCGGCCAACGATTACAACGTGCCCGCGCTCGCCCAGCGAACGAATTACTTTTCCGACGGATTTTTTAATTGCTTGATCCGACTTGTAACTGCCATCCTTTTTAGTTGCTGCCAGAATATCATCAATTATCGACCTCTCCTGATAATCAAAGACATGATTGATGTGCCTCGGATCAACCTTAAGAACCTTGGCAGATTCCTCCAACAGTTCACGGCCTATCCATTTCCACAGATAAGGATGGGCCTGAGTCTCCTGATCCAGCAACCGTAACTTTTCTACGAGAATTCCTGCAAGAATTTTAGAAGGGCATCCGTATTCCCTGGAAATGGTAATCACCGGTCCCGGTTCTTTGTTTTCAGTTTCATTTTTGATCCGGGCTTCAAAATACTTTATAAGTAAGTCTTCCATGGCAATTGGATTGGTGAATTCCATTGGAATTCAGATTAAAAAACTAATTTTGCACCCCGAAACAAAGAAGGGCTTATATTCTATTACTACGGATTTCCTGTTCAAAATGTTCCATAACCCGGGTTACTAAATGCGTTCATTTCAGTCAATTATCCTGATTATTCCTATTCTTCTACTGATTGACCTGTATACCTATAAGGGCTTTATTGGCTTGATCCGGAGAAAGTCACGCAAATTTCGAATAATAGCATCCGTGGTTTACCTGGCGATATCCTTAAGCGTGATTGGGCTTTTTATACTGTTTTATCTGAATTACCAAAAGGCACCGGAAGATACTGCCAGGTATCACAGACTGCTCTGGTTCAATGCTATTTTCCTCGCTTTCTTTGTTTTTAAGTTTGTTTATATCTTTTTTGAAGGACTGGAAGATCTGAAAAAGGGAGTCCGGAGATTAGTATGCAGGCAGAATTATAAAGAACCACCACCACCTGTTGATTCCATGGTCAGCCGTCGCGATTTTATCCGTAAAACCGGAATAATTGCTGCTGCATTCCCATTTCTCGGAGTTCTTCACGGAGTTGGCTGGGGCCGGTTCCGGTTCACGGTTCATCACTCTGAAATCATATTTCCAAACCTTCCGGAAGCCTTTCATGGATTGCGGATCGTTCATCTTTCCGATGCACATCTTGGAGGTTTTTATGGCAACCGGGATAAGCTTGAAGAAGTTGTCAGTATTATCGGGGACATAAAACCGGATTTGCTGCTGTTCACAGGAGATATGGTCAATAATTTTGCATCTGAGATGGCAGGCTGGACCTCCATGTGGTCAAGGATGAATGCTCCGATGGGAAAATTTGCAATCCTGGGCAACCATGATTACGGGGACTACTCTGCATGGCCCACCAAGGCTGCCAAGAAGGTCAATCTCAATGCAATCATCAAACAGGAAGAAGATATGGGTTTCCGGGTTCTTCTTAATGAAAATGTGGCCATTGAAAGAAATAATGAACGGATATATCTGGCCGGAGTAGAAAACTGGGGTCTCCCGCCCTTTAAGCAATATGGCGATCTCAACAAAGCAATCACAGGGATTCCGGATGAAGCATTTGTAATTCTGATGTCGCACAACCCTGATCACTGGGCAAAACAGGTAAACGTAAAAACTCAGATTCCACTTACCCTGTCGGGGCACACCCATGGATTTCAATTTGGTTTGGAAGTCGGCAAATTCAAGATCAGCCCGGTTCAGTTGATTTACAAATACTGGGCTGGGCTCTATAAATCAGGCAACCAATATCTATATGTAAACCGGGGTTTGGGTTACCTGGCATTTCCCGGCCGCGTTGGAATCTGGCCTGAGATTACGCTTATTGAAATGAAAAGGAGCTGATCAGTTAACTGAAAAACCCAATAAAAGTTCGGCACCGGTTTTACGGGTAACAGGGAAATACATCATTCGGATTCCTGTTTCCAGGTAAATTCCTGATCGAAGGATATAATAGTCGAAAGTCAGGTCCAGTCCTGCCGACATAAACCAATTTATTTCCTTGAGCCGGGTTCCTGCATCGAAGAAAAGGTTTGCTTTTATTCTGTTTACGTATATCAGCCCACTGAGATGGTAATCCGGATATGAAACCGGGAAGGCATAATCAAGTTTAAAATTGTACATGTCGCGCGTCTGATATACCACCTGGCCCCTCGGAAAATCCCGTGTTGAGTTCGGGAAACGATCAAATGACAAAATACTTGCAGAATTAAGTATCCTCAAGCTGCTATTGGGCAGTAAACCGGGTAAATACAGAAGGATTCGTCCGGTTATATTATTTCCCCACCTGGCCATGGAAAATGCCTTGAAACAGCTGAAATTAATCGAGACGCCCCACTTCGGAAATAAATCGCGGTAGCTTGTTTTTCGCAGGATTGCGGATGAAAGGGTAAGTCCGGCCATCCAGTCAGACCCAATAGATTCAGCTTTGCCTCCCGATAAGTCACTGACAAGTTCGAAGAAAAGAGCCGGTTGAATTTCGCAGCGCCAGGCACCGGAAGAAAAGTTCAGAGGGATACCTGACCCAAAACGTAAGAACTGCCAGTAAGCACCGGGAAATTTCCCGGCCCTATTCCCGGTTGAACCGGAATCCGGATCAGGGTTCCTGTATTTTCTGCTGTAATCCATTTCCAGAACGGGATATAAACCG
>JAPLDV010000931.1 GCA_026391235.1 Bacteroidia bacterium
TGTACGCTTATTACTTTTACCGGCTTATTCAAAGGACAAAATCGTTGCACATATACTATCTCACCGGACACAGGGATGATGTCATCAGATCAGGTGAGAAAAGCCGCTATATTACGCAATTGATGTATGAATTTCCGGAGAAAATTGGATTCAGGCTGGAACCTCCGGCTCGGGCAGGAAACTTATCAAACCCGATTATTATCAGGAAAGATGGTGTTGTTAAAGAACGGCTGGACCGATACCTTGCCGGGAGTCATGCCTCCAAGTCGTTGTCGCCCAGTGCTATAAATGATTATTTGGATTGCAGCCTTCGGTTTGCCCTAAAAAGGATTTTTGACTTAAAAGAACCTGATGAAATTGCCTATGCTTCGGAACCAAAAGGTTTTGGAATCTTGGTTCACCAGGTGATGAATCGTCTGTATAAGGAATTTGTCGGAAATGAACAAGGTCCTGACGTTGAGTGGCTTCAACAGTCAATTAGTTCTCATGATAGGATGGGTGAGATCATCCGTGAGGAATATAATGTTGTATTACAAGAAGCCGGGGCTGTAAAACCCGGTGGGAAAGAGGTCCTCGCCATGGAGGTGGTCAGGCAGTTTTTAAATAAAATCCTTGAGTTTGACCAGTTGATTAACCCATTGAGGATCTTGGACCTTGAGCAGAAATTCCGCCTGGAATATCCCATTGAAATTGACGGTCAAAAAGTTTCAGTAAACATGAATGGAATAATCGACAGGATTGACCAGGTTGCTGAAGGGATTAGGATAATAGATTATAAAACAGGCAATTGTGAATTGAATGCAAAATCTATTGACGAAATTTTCAATCGGGAAGCTGTGACAAGGCCCAAAGAAGTGTTTCAGGTGTTATTGTATTGTGAGTTTTACCTCAATCAAACTTCAACAACTTTAGATTTGATTCCATGCCTATTCCGACTGGGGCGTTTCAGGGGAGGGGATAATGACAATCGTGTGAAAGTCGCCGGCAAGGATATCGTTTTCTCAGAAATCAGGGATGAATTTAATGCAGGGTTCAAAACAATTCTCGAAGATCTTTTCCATCCGGACATTCCCTTTGCCCAAAGCGAAAATGATCAGGTATGCCGGTATTGTCCGTTCACCGGGATCTGTTCCCGCGAGAATTACTCCTGAAGAAGCCCCGGCCTTAACCGTCGGGTCCTTTCGATAGCCTGTTCCATTTTCCAGTTCTCAATTTCACGGTCATTCCCGGAAAGCAGGATCTCCGGTACTTTCCAGCCTTTGTATTCTGCAGGCCGGGTATACAACGGCGGTGCAAGAAGGTTATCCTGAAATGAATCTGTTAATGCTGATTCTTCGTCCGAAATCGCTCCGGGAAGTAATCTTACTATGGCATCCACGATAACCGCCGCAGCTAGTTCACCTCCGGTAAGAACATAATCACCGATCGAGATTTCCTTAGTGACCAAATGATCCCTGACACGCTGGTCAACACCCTTGTAATGCCCGCAAAGAATGATCAGATTTGAAAGACACGACAACCGGTTGGCCAGTTTTTGCGAGAATGGTTCTCCATCCGGTGAAGTATAAATGACTTCATCGTAAATAGTTTTGGATTTTAAGTCCGCCAAGGCCAGGTCAATCGGCTCAATCATCATAACCATCCCGCCGCCACCCGAAAATGGGTAATCATCAATCGTGCGGTGCTTATCAAAAGAGTAGTCACGAAGGTTATGAATGTGTATTTCAGCAAGTCCCTTTTGCCTGGCACGCTTAATGATCGAATGATCCAGCGGACCGGTCAAAAGTTCAGGTAATGCGGTGATAATATCTATACGCATAATATATTGAATTCATTGCAAATATAGCGGATCGACAGGTTAAATAATAATTAACAAACAGACAAAATGGCATTAAAGTAATTTATAAACAGTCAAAATGGCATAATACTTCAATTGGAATACGATTTGAATGATCCCTGCTATAATTAAAAACATTAAACTATAAAAACAGGAGGATTAGAATTATGACACACGTTAGATTTAACCACAGAAATTGTATGCCGGCCCG
>JAPLDV010000123.1 GCA_026391235.1 Bacteroidia bacterium
AAGGGAGTGACCGGAATTCTTGAGCTGGCCGAAGTGATGCAGTCAACCTCCCTGTGTGGATTAGGCAAGAGTGCACCGAATCCGCTTATCAGTGGAATGGAATTGTTCAGGGAAGAGTTGGAGGAGCATGTTTTTGACAGAACCTGCCGCGCTGGCGTTTGCCTGAATATGAGATCCTTTACGGTTGACCCCGTTGAGTGTAACGGCTGTAACCTTTGTTTTACCAAATGTCCGGAAAAAGCGATAATCGGATCACCCAGGCAGGTGCATTATATAGTCGACGAACTTTGCACGGGTTGCGGGAAATGTTTCGAAGTGTGCAAGTTCAATGCCATCCTTGTGAATTAATTCATCAAGAAATGATCATCGAAATTGAAGTCAATGGCCGGAAGATAAAGACCCAGAAGGGGGAACTGATTCTGGATACCTTGAAGGCCAACGGGATACATGTACCAACGCTCTGTAACCTAGATGGGTTTAAGCCGTCGGGTGCTTGCCGTATTTGTGTTGTTGAGGTTGAAGGACGCACCGATCTCGTACCCTCATGTTCCTATTTTGTTGAGGAATGGATGAAGATCCATACCCATTCAGCCAGGGTTATCCAGGCCAGAAAAACGATACTCGAGTTGCTCCTTTCAAATCATGATGGCGAATGTTTATACTGCGACCGGGGAAGGTGGTGCAAGTTGCAGGATCTGGCATCCGAATTGAATGTTACCGAACGAAAATTCGGTGGTCGAACCATCCGGAAAAGGATTGATAATACCAGCCAGTCGATTATCCGGGACCCTGCAAAATGCATTCTTTGCAGCCGATGCGTAAGGGTTTGCGAGGAATTGCAAGTTGTAGCAGCACTCGATTTCCTGAACAGGGGAAGCCGGACCGAAGTTGGCACAGTACTCGACAAAGGCCTGAATTACACATCCTGTATCAGTTGCGGGCAGTGTATTCAGGTGTGCCCAACAGGGGCCCTGAAAGAAAAGAGCCATTTGGATCAGGTTGGGATTTTATTGCAGAACAAAGGTAAGATTCCGGTGGCACTGATTGATCCTGCTGTTTTTGTAACACTCGGCGAATTTTACGGATATAAGGCAGGGCTCGAGTTTTCTTCAATTTTTATTAGTGCCTTGAGAAGGATAGGATTTCAAAGGGTTTATGGAACCGGCTGGGGAATGGAATACCAGGCCGGTAAGCTGGCAAGCCTCCTGAAGGAAAGAAATCCCGATAACAGCAGCGGTCCGCTGCTGTTATCTGAATGTCCGTCTGTGGTGAGGTACATCTGTCAGAGCCGGCCCGATCTTTTATCATCCTTGGTTCCTCTTAAACCTGCACGGCAGCTGATGACCCATCTGCTCCGGGGAATGATCAGCAAGCAAACAGGTAAGCCAAGGTCAGATATCGCTATTGTGTATTTGACATCCTGTACCGCATCCAAAAACGAAACCTGCGCGGCTCTAAAAATGAAGGAGCCTGGTTATTTACCTGATTACTCCTTAACAACGAGGGAGGTTTTCCGGCTGATACGATTATTTGGAATCGAAGTTGAAAATTTGAATCCTGAATCTCAGGAGGATATATTTGGAATCGGTGCCAGATCGGGTCATTTGAGTGCCATATCCGGAGGATATATTGAAATGCTGACCCGTACCCTTCAGGTGAGGATGCCTGGAACCATAATACCCGGCGAGAAATTGGGCAAGATCAGGGTATTAAAGGATACGAAGGAGACTGTTTACGACAGCAACGGCAAGAGGCTGGTGATGTCGTCAGTAAGCAGTATTGCCCAATTTGAAGGGTTTCTTAAGGAGATTAAGAATAAACACAGGAAGATCGATCTTCTGGAAGTAATGGCTTGCCAGCATGGATGCATTAACGGTGGCGGCCAGCCAAGCAGGGGTGACGACCAAAACCTTCGCAGCCGGCTGAAAGGCATCCTGGACTGGGATGAGAAATATTCCGGAATTCAAACCAGGGATAAGCTGGATCTGCCGGTTGATTCGAATTTGAGTGAAGAGGATTTAACGGCGGTTTTTGCGCCCCGCCTGATCATTAAATAAGATTTTGATGGCAGATACAGGTTTAAAGAAATTAGTGACAACTATTCCTGACCGTTGCAGGGTATGTTATACCTGCGTTCGTGAATGTCCCGCAAAAGCCATACGGATCGTAAACGGTCAGGCTGAAGTAATGCACGAAAGGTGCATCGGTTGCGGTAATTGTGTTAAAGTTTGTTCACAGAATGCCAAAAGTTACCTTAACGAGGAGAAAGAGGTTTTGGCTTTGTTGAAATCAGGTCAGCCTGCTGTTGCACTGATTGCCCCCAGTTTTCCTGCCGAATTCGGTGATCTTGCAGATCCGCATGAATTGGTCGGGGTTTTACGGGCAATTGGTTTTAAATATGTTTGTGAGGTAGCCTTTGGCGCTGATCTGGTGGCCATGGCATTTTCCGACATCTTTTCAAACGAGGAGCATCCTGCGGTGATAAGTTCAGATTGTCCGGCAGTTGTTTACTTTGTTCGGCAATATCATCCCGGGCTGGTTCCCGCCTTGGCCAAGGTTGCCTCACCGATGGTGGTAATGAGCAGGGTTGTAAAAAAAAGGTACGGCAAGGATATCAGAACGGTTTTTATCGGACCCTGTATCAGCAAAAAGGCTGAATCCAATGAGATCGATCATGTTCTTACTTTTCAGGAATTAAGGCACTTGCTTAAACATAGGGGAATAAAACCAGGCCAGATTCAACCATCAGAATTCGATCCTCCTTTTGCTGGAAGGGGTTTGATTTTTCCGGTAAAACGCGGTATGCTTCAAACCATAAATATTCCGGAAGATCTTTTCGATGGCAACGTTCTTGTTGCTGAAGGAAAAGTGAATTTTCCGGCTGCCATTGATGAATTTGAAAAAGGGACGATAGCTGATCAGCACCTTGAACTGCTTTGTTGTGAGGGTTGTTTGATGGGGCCGGGTATGTCGCCTGATGGAAAACGATATGCAAGGCGCGCTCTTATCGGGAACTATGTCAGGGGCAGAATTCATCAGCAGGATTCCGAAAGCTGGAAGAACGAGATTGTAGAGTATTCATCACTGGATCTGACCCAAGCTTTTACCCCGGTCGACAGAAGGCTTGATTTGCCTACTCCTGCAAAAATCAGGAAGGTATT
>JAPLDV010000752.1 GCA_026391235.1 Bacteroidia bacterium
CTGAATACCTGAAATGGTGGGCACTGAATTTTATAGAAGGGATCGACAGAGCCGGATATGTATCGGGTTGCGCCACGAAAAAAGGTCCGAGACCGATCTTCGGGAAGTTTGCGATGAAACCATTCCTTGCCCAGGGCGTCTGGCTGGCTTCTTTAAAGCTGAATGACTTTACCTGGATTGAACCGCACTATGCAGCGATGCTGAAAGTGCTGGAATACCGCGATAGAACTCAGTTTGATCCAAAATATGGTCTCTATTTTTGGGATATCGCCATGCAAAGCGGGGCAGATAACAATCCGGCACTGAATTATTTCACGGATGATAAACGGTCCTTTCTGGCCTGTGATGCCAGCACCTGGCAGCTCAGGGAACTGATTGCCCAAGCCAATATCGCCGAAAAACTTGGAAAATCTGGCGATGCGACCAAACTCCGCGCCAGGGCTGTAGCTCTGAAAGCGGCGATTAATAAGATTCTCTGGTGCGAGAAGGATCAAATGTTTTACAATGTTGACCGGCAAACCGGCGATTTCTACCAACAAGGGAAAAGCAATGATACGGCGCTACCTGATAAATCCGGAACATATGAAAGCGGAATTTGGATTACGGTCACTTTCGAAAATGGATCCCGATTACAACAACAAGAATGTGATCATCCCCTTTTCAAACTGGCAGGGACCAGTCTGGCCGATTGCCAACTATCTTTATTCCATTGCTTTAAAAAATTACGGATTTGATTCGGAAGTTAAGTGGCTCGGCAGTACGCTGGGAACCTTATTGTTGAATGATATCCGCAAATGGGGGTCGATGCATGAGGATTACCATGCAGATACAGGTGCCCCGCTGGCTCCGGCAGCGGATTATGTGGATGCAGGCGGTAAATTCATCGGGTTTGTCGGTTGGAACCTGTGCATACAGAATGTGCTGGAAGGTATTTTGTTCGACAGGTGGATGCTGCTTGACCTGGAACAATGAAAAACCGCCCCGGTGAAGGGGCGGTTTCTGTGTAACGTTCATCATGCAGGTGCGGTGTAGAGACGCATATATGCGTCTCTACGGTCAAATGCCAGATGCACTGATTATTGCAAAACAACCGGTTTCGCCAGGACTTGCCCGTCTGAAATCAGCCGCACAAAATAGTTTCCTTTCGGCAGACTGGAAGCATCCATGCTAATATTGTGAATTCCAGGCAAGCCGGAGTCTTTGACCGTCGAATAGAGGATCTTGCCATTGGTATCAATTACCTGAATTTCAACATCCCGCTTGCTGCCAATGGCATAGCTAAGGGTAAATTGTCCATTGCTCGGGTTCGGATAAGCAGTCAGGAATTCAAACATTCCGGCACGCATACCTGCACCACCCTCGATCACAACGGCTGTTGTAACATCTGAAGATTCGTTTACTGCGATCGAGCCGGTAAAGAGGACGTTGCCATCTTTATCAAAAAGGGTACATCCAAGTTTGGGCACTTTGTTGGTGAATACCAGGTGGAAAGCACCAAGAGGATCCTCTGAACTTATCGCCTTGCTCAGCTCAAAGAAAGCATTGTACGATCCCATATAAGTATTATCGCACACCGCCAGTCCTTCGGGAAATTCGTCACCGGCCTGATTAGTTGCCGAAATTGCGAAGAAGTGCGGGCCATCGGGTGAAATCTCGGAATCATCGTTCAATCCGAATGATAAATATTTGATACTGTCGGGCAAGGGAGTTTTCAATATCGGGCTGATACTTATTGCGATCAGTTTATCGCTGATCTTGATCTCATTCAGACTGATATCGGTACCATCGAGCGGCTTGGTATTCCATTTGACATCGAAGCAGCACTTTGTTCCGTCGCATTTTACCACACAGATCTTAATAATTCCGCTGTAGCTGGATGAAACCAGGTTGAATTTGATCGAATTCACTGCAGCCGGGAACAGGTTGCCGGTAGTCGGGATCCGTAAGTAGGTCCAGGATTGGCCTGAAGTTACTCCATCAACGATCAGGGTACCGGTAGTGAAAGTACCGGCCGGAGTCGGCAGGATGTCGACTGAACAAATTGGGCTGGTCGGATCGAGATTGGTGATATTGAAAGTACCGACCAGGGTTTTCCATAATGGCCATTTCGATTTTAGTTTAAAGTCGAGCAGCGCACAACAATCCTCTTTCACCTTACAATCCATCTTAAAGCTTTTGAGGCATTCCGGGCCATTAAGGAAGTAGATCAGATAATCGATTGAAACGCCGGTCTGGGTTGCATCCACACAAACGGTCATATCGAGGGCACAGTTATTGACAGGGAACATGAAGGCAGTCTGTCCGGCATATCCAGCGGGCAGGGTTCCGCAGTTCCAGCTGACAGCTCCAATCGTTCCATTATGTACAGTAACCTGTATGGCTTTTACTTCGCATTTGGAGACGATCCGCGCGCAGCAATCGGCACCCTGAACTTTTTCGATTCTAACGCTGTCGCAGCAATTGGTAGCCACGCAATCCATCTGAAAGGTTTTATCGCAAACCTGCCCATTGGTAAAGTTGATGATATAGGTAATACCAACACCCGGTGCAGTAGCGTTGATGCAGACATTCATATCCAGAATGCAATTACTTGCCGGAAATGTAAAGCTGCTTTGACCAACATAGCCCGCAGGCAGAGCTCCACAGTTCCAGGAAGCTGATGCTATAGTGCCGTTGGTGACCTGGACGGTGATAGAGTTCACTTCACAGGTTGTGGTAATC
>JAPLDV010000899.1 GCA_026391235.1 Bacteroidia bacterium
AAGGTGGAACTTTGCTTTCAAGGCCGATGTAACCAATTATACGGCTCAGAGTTTTGACAAACCTATCAGCATTCCTTTGCTTAGTGGTGAGATCAGTTTTTATTTTCTGAAGGCCAACCGGGGAGTACTCACGCTTCAGGGGATGGACCTTCTCAATAAAAACACAGGAATTCAGCGGATCAGCGAGTTAAACTATCTCCAGGAGAGGCAGACGAACATGCTTGGCCGCTATGTGATGCTGAGCTTCAAATATAGGTTGAATAAGTTGGGTGGATCTCATGCCAACAGTTTTGATGTGAAGATCAGTAGGTGACCATCACCGGTAAATGATCCGACAAATAAAACCCATTCGAACTATCATCACGAACGATGTAGTTTTGAACGGGTTTTGTGTTTTTAACGTAGATGAAATCGATCCTTTCGCCGGGCTTTCCGGTAATGTCAAATCCGGTGAATGTATAAACCGGACCCACAGGGCTGGTGATTGATGCTGCCCTTGAATCCTTAAATCCGGCTTCTATAATCACTTCATGAGGGGTATCTTTATCTGATGAGTTGAAATCACCTGTTATGATTACCGCATGATTTCCGGTGAGTGAATCAACCGCGTGAGTCAGTATTTGTGCACTCATCAGCCGTGCTTTTACTCCAATATGGTCGAAATGGGTATTGAAAACAAAGAGCGTGTCTTTTAATAACAGGTCGGCCATGCATACCCAGGTCACCATTCTTGTACAAGCGGCATCCCATGCGGGTTTCCCTGGTTTACCTGGTGTTTCGGAGAGCCAGAAGTGGTCGCCCTTAAGGAAGCGGAACCGGCTTTTATCATAGAATACCGGAACGTATTCTCCGGCTTCGCGTCCATCATCACGACCAACGCCAAACCAGGAATACTTTGGCAGGGACTTAGCCAGATCTTTCATTTGACCTGCCAAAACTTCCTGCATGCCAATAATCTGCGGATTGACTTTCCTGATAAAGGCGAAAACCTTTTCTTTCCGGTTCGGCCACGCATTTATCCCATCGCCAGGATTATTATTGCGGATGTTCCAGGTGAGTACGGTCATCGGTTGACTATCTGAAACCACCTGCTGTGAACGGCATTGTGGCGATTGTTGCAGAAGCAGCAGGGGTAGAAACAGCAGTTGCAATTGCAATTTCAGTGGAGTTGAATGTTTAAGGGAATAGGATTTCATGATAAAAAGAAATAATCGTGCAAATTAGTAAAATGCGATGATATGCAATAAGTTGCCATAAAAAGAATACCTTTGCGCCCGAATTAAAAATCTCCCAAAACCAGATGAGTTTATTTGAAGAGTTCGGGTTGCGCAAAGAGATTCTGAGCGCCATCGCCGAAATGGGTTTCGAACAACCCACCCCCATACAGGCAGAAACTATTCCTTACCTGTTAACCCCAAATGCTGATATGATTGGTCTGGCTCAGACCGGCACCGGCAAAACTGCCGGATTCGGGTTGCCGATTCTGCAGCAGATCGATTTCGGACAAAAAACCATCCAGGCACTGGTATTATGTCCGACCCGCGAATTATGCATGCAGATCACCAAGGATATGCTGAATTTTGCGAAATATGTTCCTGAATTTAAGATTGTTGCTGTTTATGGCGGCGCAAATATCCAACCCCAGATCCAGGCTCTTAAGTCGGGAGTACACATGGTTGTGGCAACACCTGGCCGTGCAATGGACCTTCTCAACCGGAAGCTGCTGAAGGTTCAGAATGTCAGGTGGCTGGTTTTGGACGAAGCGGATGAGATGTTGTCGATGGGATTCAAGGACGACCTGGATGCGATTTTGGAAGATACCCCCAAAGTGAAGCAGACCATGCTTTTTTCGGCAACCATGCCCAATGAGATCCGCGAAATCGCAGGGAAATACATGCATGATCCGGTGATGATCTCAGTTGGCAAAAAGAATGCCGGCGCCGAAAATGTTCAGCATGAATATTATGTGGTACATGCCAAGGACCGGTACCAGGCGCTCAAGCGCGTGGTCGACCTTCATCCGCTTATCTATGGTATTGTTTTTTGCCGTACCCGGGTTGAAACCCAGGAGGTAGCTGATAAACTGATGGGCGAAGGATACAATGCAGATGTTCTTCATGGGGACCTGTCGCAGGCCCAGCGCGATTTCGTTATGAGCCGTTTCCGTCAGAAACACGTGCAATTACTGGTCGCCACTGATGTGGCTGCCCGCGGCCTGGATGTGAATGATCTGACTCATGTGATCAATTACAACCTCCCGGATGAACTGGAGGTTTATATTCATCGCAGTGGCCGGACCGGCCGTGCAGGTAAAACCGGAACTTCCATTTCAATTATACATACCCGGGAACCTCAAAAAGTTCAGCAACTCGAAAAACTCCTGAGTAAGAAGTTTGTCAGAAAACAGGTGCCGGGTGGCATGGAAATCTGTGAAAAACAGCTATTTAACCTGATCGATAAAGTGGAAACCGTTGAGGTGAACGAAAGTCAGATCGATCCATTTTTAAAGGGTATCTATAGCAAACTCAGTTGGCTGCAAAGAGAGGAGCTGATTAAGAGGTTTGTATCGGTGGAGTTTAACCGATTCCTGTCTTTTTATGAGAATGCACCCGACCTGAATGCCAATATCCACGATCATAAAAGTCCGCTCAACCGGGATGGCAAATCTCGTCCGGATCGTATGAAGTTTTCCAGAATTTTCATTAACCTCGGGACCAAGAACAATATGAATCCATCAAACCTGATCGGACTAATCAATGAGCGAACCGGGAATAAGTCGATTCAGATCGGCAAGATCGAGATGATGAAGAAATTTTCTTTTGTTGAGATAGACAGCCGGTTTGAGCGAGAAGTGATGAATTCGTTCCGTGACTGCACCATTGACGGTATTCGGGTATCGGTTGAACTGAAAACATCCGAAGGGCCAAAGGAAGAAAGACCGGTGGACTTTCAAAGACCCAAAAGAAAATCCAACCGAAGCGACAAGAGATGGTAAAACACTGATGGCGTTTTCGCTGCGAAGTGTTTGATAGTTTAGCACCATGCCAGTTGTTTCACCGGTGAATTTCATCTGTTCACCGACTATTGGCTGATTCCAACAGTAGTACAAACTTTTCATTTTTACGTTTATAACCGAATGAATATCAGGTATTAGGATATTTTTATGCTTGCAGATTCGTGTATTTCTTAACAAATCGTTAACGATAAAGTCGTTTTCTTTCACATTCTTTAACAATACCCCATGTAACATTGGAGCGATCGGTGCGTCTTATCATTACAAAACGAAATGAAAGACAAAAAAATGAAAACGATGAATCTGATAAAAATAATTCCGGTGGTCCTGATGGGTTTAATCCTTTCGGTAAATACCGGTGCCGCCAACCGCCACGAAGGGATAACTGTTAATCCGGTACAGACTGTTCAGATAGAGAGCTGGATGTTTGATACGAATTATCTGTCGGTTGCTGCAGCTTCAATGGAAGCCTGGATGTTTGATGATTGCTGGCTTAATCAGGCAAGTAAGGAATCATCCATTGAGAGCTGGATGAATGACAGCAAATACCTGGCAGATGAAACCTCAACGGTTGAATCCTGGATGCTGGAAAGTAACTATCTGGCAGATGAAACCTCAGCGGTTGAATCCTGGATGCTCAGTTCTGACTATCTGAAGAAATAATCTGATAACGTAAATTAACAGTAATTAAAACTGAGTAAGACAACTTAGACTTTAATTTGTAAAGAAGTTAATAGAAGAAACTGCAAGGAGTAAGTGTTTGTTTTTCGAAACAGTCCCGATTAGCCGGCTCTAACAAGCCGGCTTTTCTTTTGCTCCGGGGCGGTCATTTCCGCGTTAACAAATCATTAACCATAAAATGCGTAATCTTCACATTTATTAACTCTTATGGACGTAACATTAGCAGTTTTACTTCGTCTTATATGTAGAAAACAAGGAGTAAAGACTTTAAAAAAAATAGCCATGAAAACTGAAAAAATTTTAAAACTGATGGGGATTGTCCTGGTAAGTCTGGTCATTACGACCCAGGCAAATGCCATCGAAAACAAGCTCCGCCACACGGAGAAAAGTGCCCTTACATTGACTATTGATAAGCCAATTATTGAGTTTATGACGAAAGCCAATTCGGAACAGATCGATGCAAAAGACATTGTCAGGATGCAGAAAATGGCAGGCCAGATCGACCATATAGCCATTTCTTTTAACGACAAAGATGCCATGGATTACATTTTGAAATTCAAGCCATTGGATGAGCAGGGATTAGAGGATTGGATGTTCAGTGAAGGATACCTGACGTCGGCACAGGAAGCTAAGCCTGCTGTTGTTCAGGATGTGCCTGTAGGGGTGGAACCTGTCAAGCGCCATAATAAGGCTGAGAAAAAAAGTGTAAACCTTACGGTAGATAAGCCGATTATTGAGTACCTGGCCAGGATTTATGCTGATCAGGTGCATCCCGATGATATAGTCCGGCTGCAAAAGATCTGCGGTCAGATTGACCATATCACCGTCACCTTCCGTGATGAAGATGCAGTGGATTACGTGTTGAGGTTCAAGTGCCTGGATAAGCAGGGATTGGAAAACTGGATGTTCAATGAAGGGTATCTTTTATCTGCACCTGAACCTGAACCCGCAACTATCGAGTCCTGGATGCTGGATTCGAATTATCTGGAATAATTCTATGGCTATATATTTCACTGCAGCGATTGGTAATACTGCGGTTATGAGGAGCCGGCCCGGAAGGGCCGCTCTTTTTATATTTGCTAATCTCGCCGGATTTGAGTTTAAAAAGCAGGAAAATGTTGTATATTTGCAGTGCCTAATGGCATGGACCTGTAGCTTAATGGATAGAGCATCTGACTACGGATCAGAAGGTTGGGGGTTCGAGTCTCTCCAGGTTCACAAAGACTTTTTAAAAACCCCGGAAACGCTAACGTTTCCGGGGTAAATCCCTTGGTCTTCAAAGCCTTAAAAACCATGAAAAACAAGGGTAAAAAGCAAGAATCCGTATCGGATCCGTACCAAGCACTTTCCTATCGCATAATTGTCTATCACAGAAGCGATTGCCGTAAAACTGACGGTAAAGCACCTATTATGCTGGAGGTGAACATGATGAATCAGCGAATCAGAATTAACACCAAAGTGATGATTCCGCCGGCCGCCTGGGATGCTGAAAATTTAACTATCCGGAAAAACTTTGCCGATTACAAGAATCTTAACCTGATTGTGCAGAACTGTAAAGCCAGGATTAACGATATATTTGTGCGTTA
>JAPLDV010000113.1 GCA_026391235.1 Bacteroidia bacterium
TGGTATTGCAATTAACCGCATCGAAAGCGACAACCGACAACTGATATTACTGTCAGGTAATGAGAAGGTAAATAGGGCTGACTCAGTTATTATTGCAACGGGCTTTGATTTCTTCGATGCCCGGTTGAAAGAGGAATTCGGATACGGTATGTATAAGCATGTGATTACGTCACCCGATCTGGAACACATCCTTAAAACCAATACCGATGATCTACGGAAAGACGGCAATGATCCGGCATCAATAGCATTTGTGCACTGTGTGGGCTCGCGTGATCAACAGATCGGGATCAATTATTGCAGCCGTTTGTGTTGTATTACAGGGATCAAGCAGGCTATAGAGATAAAGGAATTGTTTCCTTCATGCAGGGTGGTAAATTTTTATATCGATATACGGGCGTTCGGTACCGGTTATGAGGAGCTCTACCGTGAAGCCCAGGAAAAACATAGAGTGCAGTTTATACGCGGCAGAGTTTCGGAAGCATCCGAAAATCAGCAACATAGAATAGTATTAAAAGCCGAGGACACGCTGATGGCGAGGCCACTGAAACTGACGGTCGACTGGCTCGTTCTTCTCGTTGGCATGGTTCCTTCCTGCACGCAGGTTCAGATTGATTACCAACCATGCACCGACCGTGAAACAGGTTTTTATTTTCCGGCCAATGCCTTTACCGGCAGTAGGATAGGGGGTGAAGCCGGCATTTTCACGGCAGGTGCCTGCAGCGGTCCGATGAGTATCCCCGAGGCCGTTGCATCCGGACGTTCGGCTGCCATGGAGGCCTGGCAATATTTAAAAAAAGACAGGCAGGAATGACTGGCAAAAAGAACTTTGGATTCGAGATGCTTTCCGGACGCCAGATTGATCTGGACCTTGCCGGAAATTCCCTTGCCACAGAACTATTCAAAGCGGTAAAGGCCTGGAACTCATGCATCAGCTGCGGATCTTGCACTGCTGTCTGCCCCGCCGGCATTAATTTCCGGAAGCTGCACTATCAGATCAGGATGGCGGTAGAGACGGATATGGTAGAGACGGATATATCCGTCTCTACAGGTTCTGGCGTAATGCAGGTAGGGGCAGATAATTACCTGTCTCTACAGTCATGTTTTATGTGCGGCAAATGCCAGTTAGTTTGTCCGCGTGGTATTCCTACCCGGTATCTGGCCATACAGATCATGCAAAAAACCAGACAATATGCAGAAGGTATTCCATCCGTTTGATCCTTTTGTACTGCTGTTCACAGTGGGGTTTTCCTTTGTAGGGATCTTCTTCCTGTACAAGCTGATCCGGTGGATTGAACGACTTTCCAACGACGATATGGAGCTTCTGAACAACAGTATCTTCTCGTCGAAAACCTGGAAAGCACTGGGCGAAATCATCCGGGAATCACTCTTTCACCGAAAAATCTTCGGTGTAAATAAGCGCTTGGGATACATGCACATGAGCCTGGCCTTCGGCTGGTTTATGCTTATCCTGCTCGGTAATATCGAGTCGACATATTATTCAGGAAGATTATTTAAACCAATCTATGTTTCTGTTTTCTGGCGGTTCTTTGATCCCGGACCGGCATTTCCGCAAGCTGTTTACCTGCCCGGATTTGCCTTTTGGATGGATTTCTTTCTCCTTCTGGTTTTGAGCGGTCTGGCCCTGGCAATCTTCAAACGGTTCCGCTCTTCCTGGATGGGCTTGAAACGAACTACCCATCAACGGCCGGTCGACCGGATAGCACTGACCGCATTATGGCTGATCTTTCCCATCCGCCTGCTGGCCGAAAGTGCCACCTGCGGAGCCAATGGCACCGGCAGTTTCCTTACCGGCACCCTCGGCCACCTTCTATCCACTGCACTGAGCCATGAACCTTCATTCTTGAGCCTTCAGCCTTTCGTTCTTCCTTTGTGGTGGGCCTATTCATCAGTGCTTCTTGTTTTCTTTGTTTGCATGCCATTTACGCGTTATGCACATATCCCTTCAGAGGCCGTTCTTATTTTTCTGCGCAAATATGGGATCCGTTTATCTAAGGCATCTCCCGGATATACTGATCTTTCAATCCATTCGTGTTCATCCTGCGGGGTATGCATCGATCCCTGCCAGCTTACTGATGCTTCACCTGGCAGTCCCGTTCAGAGCAATTATTTTATTAAATCGATCAGGCACCGTGAAGCTTCTGATGTTCAGTGGGATTGCCTGCAATGCGGCCGCTGCGAAAAGGTTTGTCCGGTTGGACTTGAACTGATGCCGCTGAGGCAAATCAGCCGCGTGGATATGACAATGGGTTCAAAATCAACTATTTTTGGCCAGGCAGGACGAAACGGCCAGACACACCGGATTCTCTATTTTGCCGGGTGCATGACTCATCTGACTCCTTCAATAATACGATCAATGACTAAAATATTTGATCAGGCAGGATCATCCTGGCAGTTTTATGACTCAGATGGACGTGCCTGCTGCGGACGGCCATTGAAGCTGGCCGGACAATCTGAAGGGGCAAACAGGATAAAGGAGCAGCTTCAGGCCGGTTTCCTGGCTTCGGGAGCTGAATTGCTGGTTACTTCCTGTCCGATTTGCTACCGGATGTTTAATGAAGAGTATGATCTTCCCGGGATGAAGGTTCTGCATCATACCCAATATATTCTCGAGCTAATTGAATGGAAGCGCATAAAATTGGATCAGAATAATCTGGCTGCCGCTTACCACGAGCCTTGCGAGCTGGGCCGGGGCTCCGGTGTTATCAGAGAACCCCGTGAGTTGCTCGCAAAGTTGTACCGAACTGACTCGACTCCTGATATTGAAGGGCTATGCTGCGGGGGCAGTCTGGGCGCGCCCGGACTTGATCTGGCCACCCGTCGGGCAGTTGCCCGCGGAGCATTTAATGAACTTACAGCTGGTAAACCGGATGTCCTGATAACCGCCTGCCCGCTTTGTAAAAAAACGTTCAGTCCGGTTTCAAACATCCCCGTAATGGATTTTGCCGAAGCCACAGCCCGAATTCTTTTTGAAGGACCGGCGAAACAGGAGATGACGAAATCTATAAGATCTCGTCAAAAGCAGCCGGTGGCCGCTGGTTAAAATTTGGGAAATTAACGACAGAGGATTAACGCTCAAATGATTTTCGCGCTGGGAATTTCGAAACCAGGCCGACTGTCTTCACCCGGCGCTATAATAAAGAATAATTGAAAAAGAGTTTAAAAAAGGATTGAATTCTTAAATTGCAATTCCAAATTTCAAGTTGGAATGAAAACAAAAATTGCTTGCATGCCATTATCACTGATTTTCCTCTGCCTTTTCTCAGGCAAAGTGAATCCACGGATCAAACTTTTTACGGTTTTCCTTATAAAAGGGGATAAGGACTGTCAAACTGCCTAAAATATCTTAAACGCTAATGTTTATTTAATCTAAAACCTATTTAATTTTAAACTATGAAAAAATTCAAATTTGTCATTTTAGGAGCAATAATATGCTTCAATTTTGGTACACTTTTCAGCCAGACTGAAAAGAAATCCCTGATTAAACCTTTTGGAATTGGTTTACACATTGAACAATTCAAGTTAAACGACATTACTGATTTGGCCAATTCACCCGCGAATAAAATTATTCTTTCAATTAGCCCGAGCCGATCATTTCGACTGGAACCTGAGTTGGGATTGCGGTTTGCAAAAGATCAAAACAGCGATAATAGCTCCAATTGCGTTTATATGGGATTAGGGGCATTAGGGATGTTTCAGCGAAATAACCTAAACCTGTATGCCGGGTTGAGATTTGAATATGGAATGATTAATGTTAACTCGAAAGACTATAACGGAGCGAAGCGAACAGACGAGACAAACAGAGTTACGCTGGGCCCGGTATTGGGAGCCGAATACTATTTAGGCGAAAATTTCACGTTTGGAGGAGAAGTCGGGTTCAGGTATGTTTCAATCGGAAGCACAGTTTCCCCAAAACCAACAGGTTACGAAGATTCAAAGACTTCCAATTTTTCAACTGATACAGGACTGTTTGTGCGTTTTTATTTTTAGGATATATTAACCATTCTGTACAACATTAGCGACCATTTAAGATTAGATTTCGTTCAAAACTTTATCATCACCTGTCATCATCTGAAAGGCTTCCCGGTACCAACCGGGAAGTCTTTATTTTACGAGGAAACAAAATTGAGATGTTTTAGTATACCGGCCCGATCAGAGAGAATCGAGGGTCCGGTAATCCATGGGATAGCCATTTAGTTCGGTTTTCCTGGCTAATACAAAGATTCCGAGCCCATTCTCAACATTCGTGTAGTCGCCCAGTCCCATCTCACTTTTACCCTCCAGATATCATTTGTCGACATGCTGGAGGAAGATGCATCAAACCGGAACAGGAGAGGGTGTCGCCTTGTGTGGGAAAAATGGAAAAACTGGCTCTGCTATTGGGCATCTTTTATACATCGCACAGAATACGAACCTAATGATGAGTTGTATCCTGGCAAAACCTTCTGCTGTTTATTATCAAATGTGATAATCCAATGACTGCTTCCCTCAAGGCCATTCAGTTTGGTTTGTGACCAGTAATATCCATAAACATCTTTCCCTGTAATAGTCTTTGGAACGACTTCGTTGTTGACCATACCCGCCAGCACAATATTGAATCCTGATTTTCCCCCGGGAAATAAATCCTCGTAAAGGGTTGATGCTTCATATTGGCTGAATAACTTTTCCCAATCTTCTTTGGTCGGGACCTTCCACCCATCCGGACAAACAAAGGAAAGGTTATTGGCTGGGTACAGTCGGCCGAAATCCATCTGATAGTAACCGGAACCTTGCGAATTAGTGTGCTGGAACTCCAGGTTTTTTGCAAACCACCATTGATCACCGATTCTTACCGTTCCATAATATTCATATCCGCTGGCTCCGCGTTTATCCAGCAGAATGTCGGTTTGATTGGTACCAGTGCCTATAGAGATGGTTTTCCTGGCCGTATCGGTCAAACCGCCTTCATCCATGATATTTACCTTAACCGGGTAAATTCCGGGCTCAGAAAAGACATGAAATACCTCCATAGTGTAGGAAAAGTCAGTATCCCATACTCCGTCGCCGTTCCAATCCCACCTGGATAACAACTCTGATGGTGAGTTTTCCGGATCCCGGCAGCCCCAGAGATCAAACCGAATCTGTGTACGGGTATTTCCCCCGATTGAACTCGCTACGAAACTTGCGACCGGAGGTTTATTCCTGTGACCAATGAGAACTTCTTTCACCACCTGATTGATCAGACCGCGATAATTCTTAACCTCAAGCCTGACAGAATGCAAACGGTCGCTCAGGAAACTGTATTGTGCTTGAGAAGAATCGCTGAATTGAGTATCAAAAATCCCATCGTTTTGCCAATCCCACCGGTACTTCATAGCCCTATCAGGATAAAGGGAGTCATGAGACGAGCTGGCATCAAAAAAAATAGTATCCTCAGAAACCGGTGACTTTGGGGTCCATTCAAAATTGGCAACGATGGAAGTATCCAATAAAGTAATTACAACCAGGCCAGAGACATTATCCGTTAAACCCATAGTATCAATAACTTCAACCATTGGAAGATAAATTCCTATGGTTGGGAATTGATAATGATAAATACTTGAAGAAGTAAATCCGGTATCAAATTGCCTGTTCCCATCCAGATCCCATCTAAACCGAAGTGTTTCGATCGAATCTTCATCATCTTTTGTCCCTGATGCATCCAGAATGAATTCTGTATAAGGGGTTCCGGTTGCAGGTGTTACAACCAGATGGGGTTTAGGTTTGGAATAGCCTTGTTCAACATTGATTTCAAATTGGGCGGTATCCGATAATCCATTTAAATCCATTGCAATTACTTTGGTCAACTTTTTACCTGCGACTAAGTACCTGTGCTCAAATTGTATATTATTGGAAAAAGGAGAATCCCAGAACCCGTCATTATCCCAATCCCATCTGAAAAACAGTTTATTCTGATCGGGCTTATCAATTATCGAACCCCTAAAGTCAAAGCTAAATACGGTAGTCGTCAGGCCTTTCCAAGGCGAAAACGAAGAAACAATCTGCGGAGGATTATGACCTGCCTCCTCCTTTTTACAAAATGCAAGAAGAAGTATGAGCCCAATCAGGGTAATTATTCTATAACTCTTTCCCCCCATATTCAATGGAACTGTGTGGTAACTTCTGTTGTCTGGTTTTTAAAAACCTCAATTTTAGTTCCGGCCGCTTTGATGCCGTATTGCCCACTGAAACCATAAAATTTGCAGGAATCAAGCTTGCAAAGGCACATGATCGTTGCCTGATAGTAATAAGTTCCCTCAGGCAGAAAGAACTGGTATTTCGAAACCACATCCGAGACGTTGGTTGAGGTAAAAAACAATCCAAGGTTCAGCGAGTCTTCGGTATATGCCATTCGCAGGGAGAGTCGCTTAATCCGGCTATCCTGCAAACCATCGACCTTGTAAATAAAGGAAAAGTTAATTGTCCCTAATTCCTCCTTGGTGCCAGAATTACCCGGAATTAACGGGTCTGGATTGCAGGAAATTACCAGGATACTAATACATATGAGGTAACTCAGTAGCTTTTTCATTCATTAACAGATCTTTAGATGACAAAAAACCCAGGTGTTTGGTTAAGGGGCTCATCGCAATAGAATCGATAGTAAACCGGGAAATGATCACATTATTAATAAATTGATGTTTCAACGAAGAGAATAGTCCTTGTGCATTATCCAGGTTTGTGTATAAAATTTCAGAGAAAGCACTAAAATTTCTTTCCGAATTGACTCTTTTATACAATTCAAATCCACCGCATGAAATCTGAAAATTAAAGCAGATGGGTTTGCGGATGACTTCCGGATCAACAGAAAGTCTTCGTGATAATTCCTTAAAAAACAAAATCCCGGATACTTTTTGTTGAAGATACTCAACATCCTGATGTTCAATTAGCAATGGCTCCAACTTGTACTTGAATTCTTTTCTTTCAGTTAATCCATTTCGGAC
Source organism: Bacteroidia bacterium (assembly GCA_026391235.1). Next base: position 6,978 of record JAPLDV010000113.1, read on the forward strand.
TTCATCATAAATAAAGGTCAGGGTTGTCTGATAGATTTGGGCATTAACCACCGGGCTAAATCTTGCGTAGTAATCCTGACCAGGAAACAAATCGGCTTCACGATAAAGAATCACAGAGGGGTCGATAATCCGAAAATCCGAGCCAAAACTTTGTGTTTGTCCAAATACAATTCGGTTTTCCGACTGAAAAAAGAGTACCAGTGAATATTGGGTTGCCGGCTTGATTTTGCATTTGGTGGCAAAAATCTGCATACCCTCAACCGGAAACCAACCGGTATCCTTCTTAATGCCGTTTATCAGATCGCATTTATAAAACCGTTGCTTGATCACTGATCCGTCCTCTTCAATATCTATCTCCGGCTCTTCGGAATAAACCAGCTCCCCGGCCGATGGTTTTTGGCCGGGATTGTCAACAGGAATGGTAAAGGTTTTGCTCAGCCTGAGGTATTGGATAGAATCATCAGGATTCAGGAAACAATAGATGATCGGGATCGTTGCACCATCTCCGTTAATCTCAATATCGGTACTGCAAGCCTGTGAAAGAATGATTGCGCCCAATAATAACAGGTGCAGTAAAAACCGAGACCAATATACACCCGGAGTAATCATTCAATGGTTTTTATTAAAAAATCCAATTTAGTTATTAATTCTGAATCCTGTTTTTATGAGTGGATAATGTTTGCAGAAGTGTGATTATTGGCCGGATTAATGTAACTGGCTTTCATGGAACTCTTTTAAAATACCATCCCCTTGCTCGACTTTAGGTACCCACCCCCTTAGGGGCATAACCGCCAAGCTAAGCTCGTAATGCATTAATTTTCAATATTTTTCAAAAACAACTTTTCTTGGTATCATTATCCATTCAACCTCACTTAAGCAGGAGTGGTGATGGACATACAGTAACAAAGGGTGCGGGTAAGGGAAGCGATCCCGGCCCCGGCCTCCGCCGGGGCAGGCACTTCGCCGGGATGACACGGGATTGTGGAGGAGATAGAAGAAGTGTGAGCGTGAGTGTGTGTGTGGTGAGCATCGCAAGGAGATGTTCGTTTGATCATGATGTAGCGACCTCACACCCACGCACCAACCCTTCCCGTCCT
>JAPLDV010000703.1 GCA_026391235.1 Bacteroidia bacterium
CGACTTAATGGTTTATGACGGTCTCTATGAAATTTTCAACGGCTATCACATGGGAATTACCGCGGAAAACATTGCGGCCCTCTACAAAATTTCCCGTCAGCAACAGGATGAGTTTGCTTTTCAAAGTCACCAGAGAGCGCGGGCTTCCAACGCTTCCGGCGCGGTGGCCGATGAAATTGTGCCTGTTGTTATTCCACAGAAAAAAGGCGATCCTAAAATATTTAAAGTTGATGAACGTCCGATGGATACTTCGCTGGAAAAGATGAGCAAACTGGCCACTGTTTTCAAAAAAGACGGCACGGTAACGGCGGGAAACGCTTCCGGCATTAACGACGGCGCGGCGGCCGTGGTTGTCATGAGCGCCGAAAAGGCCAAGGAACTTAAACTTCAACCGCTAGCCAAAATCAGCGGATTTGCCAGTGGCGGAGTTGATCCGGCATACATGGGACTGGGTCCGATTCCGGCAACGCGCAAACTTTTCAAAAAACTGAATCTGACTGTAAAGGATATTGACCTTTTTGAACTCAATGAAGCGTTTTCCGCGCAGGCGCTCGCCTGCATGAAAGAACTGGAAGTTGATTTGGAAAAATGCAACCTCAACGGCGGCGCTGTTTCTATCGGTCATCCCATCGGCTGTTCGGGCGCCCGTATCACTTACACGCTGGCCATGCAGATGAAAAAGAAAAACTTAAAACGCGGCCTTGCTTCGCTTTGCATCGGCGGTGGTCAGGGCATGTCTATGGTATTGGAAAACGTTTAGAATAATTTTGTTCACAAAAGAAGGGGTGGATTTTTCTACCCCTTCTTTTGTCTGCTTATGCCGGTTTTGGTATTTTTGAATCTGGATTAATCAGGCCGTATTTTCCCAGTTTCCCCGCGCGCGCCAGAGCGATATTATATAGGATCGATTTCCGGCAATTTCTTTAATTCCGGCAATGTTCATCTTTACATGACATTAAATTATATGGCGGAACTTTATTTTAAAATATGCTATAAATTTTACTATTATTTATTGCTGGTGTTGAAATAGAAGGAGTGGGTCATGCAATTCAGGATCACCATTAAAGGAACGCCGCTATTGAAGTATTTAAAGTTTATGCCGATCTTCTTACTGGAATATCATCAGTTCAAAAAACAGGCAAAGAATGGTCATATAGATTTTCCTTTGGGGAAGTTTCATGCTTGCTTTGAAGACCGCCGCCATGAAAGCGGAACGGCCTCCGGGCATTATTTTCATCAAGACTTGCTTGTTGCAGGAAAAATTTTTAAAAACAATCCCATCAAGCATGTTGATATTGGCTCACGAATGGATGGCTTTGTTTCTCATGTCGCCTCATTCAGACAAATTGAATTTGTTGATATAAGAAAACTAAACACACAAATCGATAATATCCGCTTTATTCAAGCCGACATAATGGATGATAATTTAAACCTGATAAATTATTGCGATTCTATTTCTTGCCTTCACGCACTGGAACATTTCGGCCTTGGCCGTTACGGCGATAAAATCGATTATCAGGGACATCTACTGGGATGGAATAACATTTACAAAATTTTAAAAAAGGAGGGGAAACTTTATTTTTCGGTGCCCATCGGCATACAGCGTATTGAATTCAATGCGCACCGCGTATTTTCTCTGGCGTACCTTTTGAAAATGATAGAAGGGCGCTATCAAATCAATTCCTTTTCTTATGTTAATGATGCCGGAGATCTGATCAAAAATGCCCAGATAACTGAAGAAACAATAAAAAATAATTTTTCCTGCCACTATGGATGCGGCATTTTTGAGTTGACGAAGCTATAGATGATTAAAGAAGAACGCGGCAGTCAGGGATTGTCTATGATATTGGAACAGGCGTAAAACAATTTCATCTAAGTAAAAAGGGGTGGATTTTTCCACCCTCTTTTTTATCTTATTTTTCCAGTTTTCCCGCGTGCGCCAAAGCGATGCTCATCAGATATTTCATCGGCATCCGGCCTAGCCCTTCCGTAATGCAAGATCTTTCGCCGAAATTTATAGCCGTGTCGGGGCGGCGGTTATTTTACCGTGACATCTATTTTCTTGACCGCGTGTTTACTTTTATCTATAAAGAAATCTATGAAAAATTCCAGCCAGAATTATACCAATTTGCAGTCAAAAGTATACCGAGGCGGCAAGGAAGAGGCGACGCAGGCGTATACTAATATACGTCGAGGAGCCTATGACGCAGCCAACAAAGGTAGACGAATGA
>JAPLDV010000919.1 GCA_026391235.1 Bacteroidia bacterium
TTCATCCTTCTACTCTCCTCAGCCTTCCTCACCAGTCGTTGTTTTTGGCGGAACAGGATACTATGGCCGAAGCGTGGTTCAAAAACTGATTGCAAAGGGTAAACCCGTTCGGGTTGTCAGCCGTGATCGTGCAAAAGCACTGAGTAACCATGAAACTTTTTGTGGCAGCCACCCTGTTATGCAGTTTTCTCCCTGCCTTTACCCAAACCATCCGCCCTGAGTTCAAATCCCGGGGCTGGTCGGGCAACCCCGTTTTTAATGGCTGGTATGCCGATCCGGAAGGGATCATTTTAATATTTCCAGTCCTTCAATCCTGTCAAAATGTTTAATATTGAGGGTGGCAATTGGAATATAAGACTGTGATAAGGTATAGAATACTGTTTTTTCTTTATCTTTTTTGCGAAATAGCTCAATCAATATGGATGAATCCAGCAATATCATGCAATTCTTGATTTATTTATATGATTTCTGGCTTCATTAAAATCATTAAGGTCGGAATCCGACCATGTTGGAGCATTTAAAATCATTTTTTGTATTGTATTAGAAGTCTTCTTCGATGCCATTTCTATTTGCAATGTATTTGTCAATTTTTCAATCTCCCTTTTTGGAAGTTGATGGATCAATCTAAGTATTTGATTGTAATCTACATCTATTCTTAATTCCATGACTTTCTAAATTTATGGTCAAAGATACAAAATATCATTTATAACCGAATCCTATTGGCACGGCGATTTTTTATGCTTGTCGGTAATGGTTTATACAATGTTATGTTCAGCATTGTCGAAAATCCCTAAATAGAGAATCTTTATTTTCTTTGTTTTAACTCCATACCTAATTGTTCGTAATAACAACCGATTCTCCAAATGGCTTATCAGCAATGAGTTTGCCATCCTGGAAAACCATGAAATTCCGCTCATTGATCAGAATGGTATATAATTTCCCTCTGAACTTAAAATCCCGCAGGGTGGTTATCCCTAATTCTTCATGCGTGTTGGGTTTGATTGTCAATACGTTTTTATTGATACTGATTCCGAAAGTCCCGAAAATAATGGCTTCCATTCCGGCACCCGCCGAAATTTCCACTGGCATCGATGACCGGTCCTGAATGGGAGAATCAGTCCTTGGGTTTTGCGGCAGATATGGGAAATAATCAATATAGCGTATGTGCCGTTTGAGCAAATCCCAGCCCATTTCAGCAAATCCCTGTTTATAGAGGTTGCGCGAGATACGACCGGGCATGCCGGCATATTGTCCCCCGCCGCCCCAGTCGGAATCAATTAAATCCCAGTGAACACTGTCCTTCCTGGCAATTGAATAGACCCCGAATTTGCCCAGGAATACACCTTCACGAATGTGACTGACCAGTTTGTTAACTTGTGTCCCGGTCAGATAATCAGTGCCCAGGGCATCAAACAGGTGGTTTGTCCAGATGGCCCCTTTTGTCCCGTCAGGATACTGGTTTTCGAACCAGCCAATCTGATCATTCCAAAGGTTCTTATTCATCAGTCTTGTAAGGTTTTCGGCATCTCTGTCATCACTATCGGTATTTGAGTCATTTAACAATCCGGCCCATTCCGACATGCGGTAGAGCAGATGAACGGTCAGCACGTTTACAATCGGAACGACATGATTATACCCGTCCGTCCGTATCTCAATGATTTTCTGGGTGTCATAACCAACATCTATCAATCCTTCTATGTTGGTGTAATTTGATTTCAGTTCATTCACCCATCGCTGCATCCATTCCCACACGGTTGCATCTCCCGCTTTTTCACTGAACAGACCGAAATCGCCGGTATGTCTGAGATAGGCTTCGATCATGATCTGCAAGGCAAAAGGTTCCTGGATATAAATGTTTTCCCAGAAAGCACCTTTCCAGCTAACATACGTTTTTTTCATCTTCACTTCCCGGAAATCGGTGAGAATGGCTTCCTTCAGGCTGTTGGGATCAAGCATCGCCAGGATATCGGAAGAATAGGAGGTATCCCAGCTGATGGTATAGGGCCAATAGCCAACGGCCCAGAAAGGGTTTGTGATATAATTCGGATTTTCATACCTGCTCATTAAAACGGATAACAGGCATCTGTAATAGTATTCCTGCAATTTGGCATTTGAGCTCTCCAGTTTAGGCAAGTTTTCGTATGCCCATTTCAATTTCTCCCGCGTCACCTGATCGGCCTGAGTCATACGGAGCTTAATATCTTTCTGATACAGGGGAGGTTCTTTTTTAAGTGATGAATAAAACTGAACGGCAAAAAAGGCAGTCACATATTCATTCGGAGGCAACGACAATTCAAAACCCTTTTCGCTTCTGGTTTCTATATCAGAGGATACCGTGGCATGCATCTGGTCGCTCCCTAAGGTAAACGCATTTATCTGCCGGGCACTGTCAGATCCCTTCACTCCGTCGCAAAACATTTGGCTGGCAATCTGTTGCGGAATAAGTGTGAGTTTTAACGGGTTAACACCCCTGTTCCGGAAGGTGATTTTCAAAAAGACCTCATCGTTGCTATAGGAGACGCTGGTACAGCTTTTAATGGAGAAGCTTAGCCATTTTCCTTCAACCTCCTTGTGAAAAGTCCCTGATCTGAAATAGGCATTGGGCTGCCATGTTTCATCCTGGGTAACCATCATAAATGAAGCATTAGGCCTGAAGTTGGCTGCCAGCGGATCTTCTTCCTTCCCCTCGTTGATCCATTTATCCCATATCGCAGGAACATCATCCCGGATTGTTTTGCCGGTATTATGATCAAAAAAGTTCAGGTTGAAAGTATATGCCGGAGCACTGATGGGCAGGAACTGAACACTGGTAAAACTGGTCATGCTGTACTGGCGCGGACAGGCAAATCCCCTGTAGTTAATTAACATGACCTGGTAATCATCGAAGCGCATTTGCTGCCGCTCCATTGCATAATATTCGGGATCGGCCGGTGAAATGGGTTGCTGGGCTAAACTACCCGACGATAAGCCGGTGATGGTTACCAAAACAATTGCGATGATCGTTTTTTTCATGATGACAGTCATTTACTTGCGGATAAATTGCGATATAAAGCTAAAACATTAAACATAATCCCGGATGTCAAGTCAATGGTTTTGGAGCCCAAATGTTCCGGACTGGTTTTCGGTTTTTTGTCGTATTTTTCAGCTCGAGAAAAACTAAAGTCATGGCAAAATATCTTTCCTTGAGAATCTTTGTAACGATCTTATTCACAGGATTATCCTGTATTCTGATTCAGGCTCAGACGCAGTTCACTGCCTATGATGATATACCCGGGGTAATAAAAAGTTATAAACCTGCCTATAGCGACTCCTTCCCCGAATGGGCGAAAATGCTTTATAATACCCCAATCAATGTCGACGAGATTGAAAAAGGCTTTCAAAACTACATGTCTGCCCACCCCGGAGAGAAAAGTCCCGTTATCCGCTATTACAAGATCTGGCGAAGGGCAGTTGAATCCTATATCCTGGAAGACGGATCGATACAGGTTCCGGATTTGAAAGAGTACCAGCAAAACCTGCTGTCCGCTCAAAAGGATGCGGTACGGAACTTTAAAACTGGTTCAGGCGACAACTCAAACTGGGCCTTCCTAGGGCCCAGGCAAACCTTTTGGCTGAATGAGTCGGGATCTCAGCAGGCCCCTCTTTCCTGTCCGTGGCAGGTAAACGTGTATTCATTTGATGTTTCGGTTTCAAACAATAGCATTATTTATGTGGGAACAGAAACGGGCTTTGTCAATAAATCCATCGATAACGGGCTGACCTGGCAGCTTTGCGGGCAGGGCTATCCTTTCGGGGGAGCGGCTACAGCTGTTGCCATTCATCCGGGTAATTCTGATCTCGTATATGTATCTGCAGGGAACCAGATCCATAAAACGATTGATGGAGGACAAAACTGGACCCCTATGCTGGTAACTTCCAACCTGTTTGGCGCTGATCGCCTGATCATCGACCAGAGTCAGCCTGATAAACTTGTGGCTGCCGCGGGCACAGGGGTTTACCTGAGCTCCGATGGCGGTACATCCTGGACAAAAAAGTGGACAAAAGCATCCTATGATGTTGAAATTAAGCCTGATGATCCAAATGTGATTTATGCACTGGCCAAGAACGCCACCGGAAAATTTGAGGTGGTGATTTCAAAAGATGCCGGTGCAACCTTCGAAGTTGAAGCCACATTCCCATCCGGCATTGCGGAATCAAGCGGGGGACTGCTAGCCGTTACTCCGGCTGATCCCAGGCTGCTGTTTGTGGTCATGCTGAGCGCCAACAACACGCCCTACCTGTATAAAGGGACGGTCAGCAGTGGTATCTGGACCTGGACCCTGCTGGGAACCGGGCAAACAGACAACTTTCCGATGAACAACGGACAAGGGTATTTTGATCTCGTGCTGGCTGTTTCCCCGATTGATGAAGACCTGATCTTTGCCGGTACCACAACCCTGTTTAAATCGCAAAACGGAGGTGCACGGTTTATTGCGATCGGCGGCTACTCCGGGGCTTTTTCGATACATCCGGACATTCAGGACATAAAAATGCTCCCCAGCGGAAAAACCTGGGTTTCCACCGATGGCGGAATGACCATTACCGACGATAATTTTACCGCTACTTCCAAATATTTTGCCCGGATAAACGGGATTGTAGGATCGGATATGTGGGGATTCGATCAGGGCTGGAACGAAGATCTCATTGTTGGCGGAAGATATCATAACGGGAACACTGCCATCGCCGATTTTTACCACGACAAGGCCCTTCGCATGGGAGGAGCTGAATCTCCCACAGGCTGGGTGCTCCAGGGCCGGAGCCGCCAGGTTGCCTTTAACGACCTGGGAAGCGGATGGATACTGCCAAAAGAGGCCACCGGTGAACCCGAAGGACGCTTCTTTTTCAGCAAGTATCCGAATATGGAAGAATACGGCGGCCGGAGGAGTAATTTAGTGGCTCATCCCAATTATTATGGAATTATTTTTCTCGGCGAAGGGAACAGTATCTGGAGAAGTTCGGATATGGGGGTCAGTTTTGAAAGGATCTATACTTTTCCTGATAAAGTGCTTTATCTGCAAATCAGTTACAGTCAACCGGATATATTATACGCTGACGTGGTCAACCGGGGATTGTACAAGAGTGAAGATGGAGGATATACCTGGATAGCAAAGACTTCACTTACTAAAAGTCCTTACGGAACTGCTTACTGGAAAGGAAAGCTCTTCTTTGCCATATCGCCTTATAGCGGAAACACGATTTATGCATGCCTGCAGAACGGAACCTGGTCGGCTGATATCGGTAAGATTTTTAAATCGACTGATGGGGGCGTTACCTGGACCAACTGGACCGGAACAGTTTCAGAAACTACTAAGTGCCTGGTTATACAGCCAACACAAAGCGGAAAGGACCTGGTTTATCTCTTTACGAATTCTAACAATGGCAAGCCAGCCAAAGTTTATTTCAGGATAGATGGAGATGCAGACTGGACGCAGTACGGCAATAATTATCCGGCCAGTATGCATGTTAACCTGGCCCTGCCTTTTTTCAGGGACAGCAAACTGAGGGTGGCAGGAACTGGAAGTGTTTGGGAATCATCCCTGCAGGAACCGGCTTTCACCCCGATCGTAACACCCTGGGTGGAACGGGCCCATTTCAATTGCATGCTCGACACCCTTCACTTCGATGATCACTCGATGCTCAACCATCAGGGGGTCACCTGGAACTGGAGCATCAGTCCGGCCCCGGCTTTCATCAGCGATCCCAACATACGGAATCCCAAAGTGGTGTTAGGCACTCCGGGTTCTTACAGCGTAACACTTACCATTACAAAAGACGGGCAGACCTATTCACGGATCCTGCCCGGTATGGTGGATGCTACAACCTGTCCTTCTGTGGGTGATTGCACTAATCCGGCTGAGGTTTCCAAAACCGGCTGGCTGTCAAATGTCGATAGTCAGGAGCCAGGTGCTGCCGGATCGATGGCAATTGACGGGGATCCGAACACTATATGGCATACCCGTTGGAGTTCGAACCCAAATTCTTATCCACATGAATTTCAGGTAGATATGGGTTCGAGGTACAGTGTACATAAATTCATTTACCTGCCATGGGCTTCGGGTGAAAATGGCCGCATCAAAAAGTATGAACTCTATATCAGTGATGATTATGAGGATTATGGCCTGCCGGTTGCCACCGGGGAATGGGAAAATACGTCTGCACCGCAGACAGTCACCCTGAAAAATACCAAGTCAGGCCGGTACTGGAGATTAGTTGCACTCTCAGAAGTAAACGGGAATATTTGGGCCTCAGCTGCTGAATTTTCTATCGTGGGCTGCAACGGAAATACATCCGGTTCGGAAATTCCTGCCTTGGATAATCGGGTAAACGCTTATCCGGTTCCTACAAACGGCCTGGTCAGGCTGGATGTGCCTGCAGATACAGAATACACCTATACCATTTTATCAGCCTTGGGAAAACTGATCGGCCACGGACAGATCCGGCAGGAATCAGCAGGCCAGACGATTAATCTAAGTAACTATGAATCAGGAGTTTACCTGATTAGGTTAATAGATAAAAGTGGAGTTTGCTATTGGGTGAAGGTGGTAAAAAACTGATCTAATTTTATCCGAACAAGATCCCGGCCTTCGCCGGGATGACAAGGGTCAACGGGGAAACAAAAGAAGTGTGAATGTGAGAGTGGGTGTGAGGCAGATTTATTTTCCCAGGCTGGAACAAATATTCTAACAAGTTGTTATAAAACCATAGTAAACAATTTATATAATTAAAATCTAATGCTATGGCAACAATAATTTTAAGTCATGATGTGAAGGATTTCGCAGTTTGGAAACCCACTTATGACGCTGACTCGGCCAGAAGGTCCAATGCAGGATTGCAGGAAATTGCAGTAGGCACCAAATCTGACAACCCTAACAAGGTTTTTATGGTATGGAAGGGCGACCCTTCAGCGGTGGATAAAATGATGCATGACCCTGAATTGGCTGAAGTAATGAAAAAGTCCGGGGTTATCAGTGCACCGGAAGTGATCGTCGTTAATTCTTAACCTTACTCCGATCAACAGGTTCTTGCGCAGGCAAGTTGATTGATGAACCTGCCTGTTTTCAGCCGCTTCTGCCTCCTCTCATGAAAATGACCATGGCAAAAGCGGTTGATCAATTTCAGTAAATATCATGTATATCTGCTCTATGAAATTAGAGGCCAATAAAATAGCGACCATCAAAAGTTACTTCGAAACGCGTCCCGTTTTGAAAGCATATCTAATGGGTTCATATGTTCGTGAAGAGGCGGATAATCAAAGCGACATCGATATTCTTGTGGATTTAGATTATTCTCAAAGAATAGGTTTGCAATTTATCCAGATGAAAATCGACCTCGAAGTTTGCCGGAATCGAATGGGCTCAAATAGTTGGTATGAGGAATATCTTTGTTCATGAATATTTTGGTGTAGATTCAAGTCTGGTTTGGGAAATTATTAAAGGCGATTTACCTGATTTAAAGAGCTTAATCAAAGAGATTCCGGAATCACCTGAATAAAACCATTGTGGTTTTATTCTCGGAACAAATGGGATTTCGCAGGATTATTTCCTGACCTGATGGACCACCAGTACCACCGCACCATCATACAGCTCCGCCTGGATGACAGTACAATGGATTAGAGGTTCCATCTGCCCTGATCCGGAATATCGTGTCGTTTAGTGTTTCCCAGAAGATCGGGCCCTCAGGAGAGGTGATGAATTCAGCGTGGCTGTCACTGTACCTTACAAGATGGTAATGATTATGCCTGCCTTAGCTTTTCAATATCGAATTTCTTCATTTGCAGAAAGGCCTTGGTTACCCTGCCCGCTCTGGCTGGGTCGCTCATCAATTCCGACAGAATGGATGGAACGATCTGCCACGAAAGTCCGTATTTGTCTTTCAGCCAGCCGCACTGGCCTTCCTCTCCACCATCCATTGTGAGTTTGCTCCAGTAATGATCGATTTCTTCCTGCGTTTCGCAGTAAACCTGAAGCGAGATAGCTTCATTAAATTTGAATATGGGTCCACCATTCAGTGCGGTAAAAGATTGTCCGTTAATCTGAAAAGCAACGGTCATTGCGGTGCCTTCTTTCTGCCCGTGAATTTCAAAACCCTCTTTACCATACCGGCTGACCGTCCCGATTTTAGAGTTTTTAAAAACAGAAGTATAGAATAGGGCCGCTTCTTCGGCCTGGTCGTCAAACCAGAGACAAGGGGTAATTTGATTGATCATGCCATAAGCATTATTAAAGATTATTTTTCCTCTGTATACTTTTTGAAGTTGTCGAGGATAGCTTGCCATCCGGTGCGTTGAAGCTCAATGGTATTGGTGGTTTCCGCTTCAAACGTTTCCACAATCTCCGTTGTTTCACCGGATGCTGAAAAGGTTATGCTGGCTTTGCGGCTGTCACCCATGGTATAGTCTATCTGTTTCATTTTTATCACGTTGTCATACACTCCCCGAAAATCAAAACCCATGCTACCGTCCCTTGCCTCCATTCGGTAACTGAATTTTCCGCCGGCCGTTAAATCATTCTCTGCCCGGGGTGTATGCCAGTCTTGGGAAGCATTATTCCACCGGATAATATCATCAGGATGGGTCCATGTCTCCCATACTTTTTCAATCGGAGCATGTACTCTGACAGAAACCGTAATCGAATTTTTTGCGGTTGATTCCATTCCTCTGTTTTTTTTAAGGCAGGTCCTCTATTGTTCGTTACAATTAAACATCCACATCACCCCGTATTTGTCGGTACAGCTGCCATAATAAGCTCCCCAGAACATAACCTGAAGTTCCTGGGTTATCGTACCGCCGGCCGATAAAGCATGAAAAAACCGTTTGGTCTCTGCTTTTGTGTCCGGTTCAAGCATGATGTTGACATTGTTGCCGGAAGTCACCCGGAAGCCCATGGATTCCGGAGCATCTGTACCCATTAATACATGTCCGCCAATCAGGGGAAGTTCAATATGCATAACAAGTTTCTTATCTTCATCCGGAAGTGAAGGAGAACCCGGTGCGGGCGGAATATCCCCGAAACGGGCAATGCCCATACCGCTAAACTCTCCGCCGAAAACGGATTTGTAAAAATTGAAAGCTTCCTCGGTATTCCGGAAAAAGTTGAGATAGGTGCTTACCCGTGCCATTATATTATTTCTATAATTTTTAAAAATTAAACAAGCTGATCGCACTTTTGTTTGAAGAAAGGGGTTACAATTTATACATGATTAAAGGTTTCAATCTCTCTCTTCCCGTAATTCAGGATCTGAGCCGGTTATTAATAAATTTTTTGCACGTCCTGTTATCGCGGTAATGAATCCGGTTTTTGCAATCGTATAACCATCTCTGTCGAACCTGTATTTTTTCGCAAGTTCATATTTCAGTTTTTCATACTGCCTGGCAACAGCCGGGTCCTGCCGCAGGAAGTCCCTGAAAAAGAGCCTGTCCCACAGGGAGTGATCCCGCTGGCCCATATGTATATGAAAAGCCTGACCTTTAATCCCTTCCAAAGTATAGCCCTTTACAAACATCATGTAGGGGACGGGGTCATCCGTACGCCAGATGAAATTATAATCAATTGAATCCATATTTTCAATGATCCGGCCCTTGAGCTGTTCATTCAGTGGAGGTATTTCCACCAGAATGTCAATGGTCGGTTTTGCAGCTAGCCCTGGAACCGCTGTGCTTCCGAAATGTTCTGTTCTTAGTGCAACCTGATGGCCTAATGTATTGATCAGAAGCTCTTTTTCTTCCTCAAAAAGGATCGGCCATCCGGGATTGTACGATACAATCTCAACCGGAAATAGTTTTCCTAATTCTTCCCTGGTTAATTCTTCAACTTTCCTGACCATTTCTCTTTTGACCCCTTTTTTTGGATGTACCCCTGATAGTGCCCGGTATTTTTATCAAATATAACGATCCGATAATTACCGGCGATACCATGTTTTTACTGTCTTTACCGACTTCGGATTTTTATTGCTAATTTGTCCTCGCTAAATATTCTAAACCAGCCGAAATGAAACTCTTCTCAACCATATGTATGACGGTCATCCTGCTCCTTACGGGCTTTGCGGCTCAATCACAGGTTACTGCAGTCAAGGTGGGAAACCGCATCGATGTCAGCATCAACGGAAACCTCTTTACGCAATACATCTTTTCCGAAGATGAAAAGTACCCCTTCTTTTTTCCAGTGAACGGGCCATCCGGATTCAGTGTGACCTCCATGAGGAACAGTCTGTATCCGCACCATAGCTCGCTGTTCTTCGGCTGCGACCGGGTAAACGGCGGGAACTACTGGCAGGAGGGGCTCGACCGCGGTCAGATAAAGTCCCTCCGGGCAGAAATACTTAAAACGGGAAAAGATACCGTGGTCCTTACGAACGAGTGCATCTGGAGCCGGCCAGGAGCTGAATCTCCGGTCCGGGATGTACGCAACATTACCATTACGGCACCTTCAAAAGATCTCTGTCAGATCGATTTCGATATCCGGCTCGATATGCTCATGGATGTGAAAATCGAGAAAACCAACCACTCCTTTTTTAGTGCCCGTATGGCTCCCGATCTGTCTGTGGCCCAGGGAGGAGCCATGGTCAATGCCGAAGGCAACCAGGGCGAGACGGGCGATAACGGAACATTTGGCAAAAAATCTCCCTGGATGGACTGCTACGGAACCCGCAACGGCAAAACCGAAGGAATGGCTATCCTGCAGCATCCGTCAAACCCGTGGTACCCATCACCCTGGTTCACACGCGATTACGGGTTCTTCTCCCCGACACCGATGTATTGGCCTTCCGACGAAACCGCCGGAACGGTACTCAAAAAAGGAGATACCCTAAAACTTCGCTACAGGGTTTTGGTCCACAGCGGTGATACCAAGGCCGCGGGGATTGCCGGAGAGTTTGAGAGGTATGAGAAGAGTGACAAGTGACGAGTGACAAGTGACAGGTTGGTAAGACGCAAATATGCGTCTCTATTTGGATCTTGCACTTCAGCATTCAAAACTGGCCTTCGAATCTCAACATTCTTACAATATTAGTGTCAAAATGTGCAAATAATAATTCAATCTCTGTATTGATACAGTTTATAAGGCAGATTATGTTTGATTCCCTGGATACAAACATTTTTGGTTAATAATATCAAATAGGCCAGAATATTAAATAAAATTGAAAAGACGATGAACGCATTACTTGGGGTTATTTTTCATTCGATCGGAGGGTTTGCTTCCGGAAGTTTTTACATGCCGTTCAACAAAGTGAAAGGCTGGGCTTGGGAGAGTTACTGGATCATAGGAGGTTTGTTCTCCTGGCTGATTGTACCTCCTCTGGCCGCCTGGCTGACGGTACCAGGGTTTGCGGAGATAATCGCAGCAACCTCAGGACGGATTATCTCAATCACCATTTTGATGGGACTACTTTGGGGAATAGGAGGTCTAACCTATGGATTGGGAGTAAGGTACCTTGGAATGTCGTTGGGAAACTCCGTAATACTGGGTTTATGTTCGGCTTTCGGAGCCCTGGTTCCGTCGATCTATTATTCCATTAATCCTTCACCGGGAAAAGTATCTTTTACCGACATGCTGGGCCATAGCGGCGGACAGCTCGTACTGATCGGGGTTGTCATCTGCCTGGCGGGTATTGCCATTACCGGAAAAGCCGGGATGATGAAAGAGAAAGAAATCTCCGGAAATAGTGCAGTCCGGACAGCTGATCAGGAGTTCAGCATTGTCAAAGGTCTTATCATAGCAGTCATATCAGGTGTTCTGAGCTCATTCTTTAATTTTGGCATCGAGGCAGGCAAACCTATGGCAGAAGCAGCCGTAGCAGCCGGTTTTAATCCTTTGTTTCAGAATAATGTAACGTTTGTAGTATTATTATGGGGCGGGCTCACCACCAATCTGATCTGGACAACGATCCTAAACCTGAAGAACCGTACCTACGGAAATTTTGTTGATAAAGCCAAACCGCTGTTTAATAACTATTTCTTTTCGGCACTTGCCGGCACCATGTGGTTTCTGCAGTTTTTCTTCTATGGAATGGGTGAAAGCAAGCTCGGCAACGGAGCCAGCTCATGGATTTTGCACATGTCGACGATTATTCTGACCGCAAACATGTGGGGTTTATACCGGAGGGAATGGAAAGGGGTTTCATCACGGACCATCAAAACATTTGTAATCGGTATTGCGGTGATTATGCTGTCGGTTTTTATTGTCGGAATAGGGAATTATAAAAACTAAAACCCGATCACATTTAGAGCGAACTAAATTATTAAACATTTGGATATGGATAAGATGGATTTAACGGAACAGGCGTATGCAATAGCACGGGAGCAATATGCCTATCTGGGTGTAGATACAGACAAGGCCCTGGCCAGAATGGATGAGGTGGTGATTTCTCTGCATTGCTGGCAGGCCGATGATGTGGGGGGATTTGAAACTTCAGATGCTGCACTTTCCGGCGGGGGAATACAGGCTACGGGAAATTATCCGGGTAAAGCCACGACAATCATGGAGCTGCGGAACGATCTGGAAAAGGTACTAACCTTATTGCCAGGGAGATATCGGTTCAGCCTCCACGCCCTGTATGGTGATTTCGGGGGGAGGTTTGTCGATCGCGATCAGATTGAACCGGAGCATTTTCAATCCTGGATCGACTGGTGCAAAAAACTGGGCATCGGAATGGATTTTAATCCATCCTTCTTTTCGCATTCCAATGCAAAGTCAGGCTTTACGTTGTCTTCGAAAGATGAGAACATCAGGAAATTTTGGGTTGAGCATCTGAAAAAATGCCGCAAAATATCCGCAGAGATTGGCAAACAGCTGGGTACACCCTGTGTGATGAATATCTGGATCCCCGACGGAACCAAGGATTCACCCGTCGACAGGAACACCCACCGGGCCATCCTGAAAAAATCGCTGGATGAAGCTCTGTCAGTTGAGTATCCCAAAGAATACATGAAGGATTCATTGGAGAGTAAATTATTCGGGATCGGGATGGAATCTATGACAGTTGGCTCGCATGAGTTTTATCTTGGATATGCCCTCTCGAGGAAAACGATCCTCTGTCTCGACAATGGACATTTTCATCCGACCGAGCAA
>JAPLDV010000321.1 GCA_026391235.1 Bacteroidia bacterium
TTGATTATGATCAAGTTTGGAATCAGAGCCCGTTTAACCGCCGGCATTATCTCCGCGGTAGTGATGATTACCATGATTATTGTCGGTTATTTTTCCATACACAACCGTAATTCAGATAAAAAGCGCGCGTTTGACCTGATAGACAATACCTGTGACAAAATCTCATCTCAGATTGTCGGACGGCTAAATGTTGGCCTTGGGAGAACGCGGTCGCTGACCGGGTCGTTTGAGGTGTTCCGAACTTTAAATTCATCTGATCAGGACTCGTTTATTTACCCGTTCCTCATGAATGCCATGAGGGCTAACCGGGATTATCTTGCTTTTTGGATCAGTTTTGAATTAAGGTACATCGATCCGGCATTTAAAAATATGTCTGGCCGAAAAACTTGGCTGGTTGACCGGCTGAACGACAGTTTAGTAACCAGGTATGAGTATCGGGGTATTTATGGTATACCTGAAAGTAAACAATACTCTGAAATTAAAAAAAACAAGGAGGAGACTTTAATTGATCCCTATTGGTACAAGTTTAAAAAATCAAATTCGGATAATGATTCCATTCTTGAAGCAACAATTGGCGTTCCTGTGATTTTCGATGGAAAAGTCATTGGATTAGGAGGTATCGATTTTAAATTGGGTCAATTCGATTCTTTAATAAGACCTCGTGATAAAGATTCTAATTATAAAACTATCCTGATTTCAACCGACGGCACAATAATCGCTTCATCGGATAAGCTTAATACCGGGGTTAAAATAATGGATATTAGCCTTTACGGGAAAAGTAGCATCCAGGTAGCTTTAGATTCTGTTTCCAAAGGGGCTTCATACGGTGAAACAAAGATTCTCAAGGATGGCAGGAAATATTATTTCCGTTTTAGTCCTGTCAAGATTGGTACTTCCGAAAAGGTTTGGTCGGTATGCATGATTGCTCCGTTAAAGGAGATTCTGAAAGATGCAAACAGAATGTTTTTCAATTCCCTTCTGATTGGCCTGATAGGTATGATAATCATGAGTATCTTAATTTATTACATATCCGTTCCATTGGTTAAACCTATCACGACAACCACCAGGGTACTGGATTCATTATCGCAGGGAGAGATAAATGACCTGATCAGGCTGGAAGCACATAACCACCATGAATTGGGAATTATGGCAGGATCGGTAAACCGGATACAAGAAAGATTCAGGGCAATCGCCGGATTTGCTGCCGATATTGGCCGGGGCAAACTTGATACGGTGTATCCATTTAATACAGAGAAGGATATTCTTGGCAGCGCCCTTAAACAGATGCAGTCTGATCTGATCCAGCTTCACAATGACACAACTAAAAAAGACTGGTATAAAACCGGTATCGGCGGGCTAAACGATGCTTTCAGGGGAGGTAAAGACTTAAATTCGCTTGCAAATATTTGTATTCAATACATTGCCAGGTATTTACGGTTACCGATTGGAGCCATGTATCTTGCCGATCCATCGCGTCAGATCCTTCACCTGGGCGCCAGCTATGCGTTCAGCAAGCGAAAAGAGCTGAATCAGGTTATTTCATACGGCGAAGGATTGGTCGGTCAATGTGCTGCTGAACAGGAATCTATTACCCTGACCAAGGTTCCTCCGGATTATTTCCCGGTTAAATCCGCTACCGGTTCAGTTGTACCGACAGAGATCATTGTTGTTCCCTGTGTGTATAACAACAATCTACTGGCCGTTCTTGAACTAGGCAAGCTCAGCAGTTTTACGCCTGACGAACTGGAGTTACTGGATAATTTCTCCGATAATATTGCTATTACTGTTCAAACTGTTAAGGCAAATGATGAAATGAGCGTTCTGCTGGCGAAAACCCTGGAGCAAAAAGAAGAGCTTCAGGCGCAGGAGGAAGAACTCCGTGAAGCCAATCAAACACTTGAGAAACAAACTGAAGACCTGCGACGTTCGGAAGGAAACCTTCAGGCTCAGCAGGAGGAGCTCAGGGTAACCAATCAGGAATTAGAGAAAAATGCCCAATTGTTGGAAATACAATCAGAGAAAATCGCTGAAAAAAACCGGGCATTGGAAATTGCCTCAAAGGACATCGGGCAAAAGGCAAAAGACTTAGAGCAGGCTTCGCGCTATAAGTCGGAGTTTCTGGCGAATATGTCACATGAACTTCGAACACCACTGAATTCAATGCTAATTCTTTCGCAGTCACTCGCAGAGAACTCTTCGGGCCGCCTGAACAATGACGAAATTGAATCTGCCCGGATTATTTATAAAAGCGGCAATGATTTGCATAACCTGATTAATGAAATCCTTGATCTTTCAAAAATTGAGACAGGAAAGATGACCATTAATCCCGAAAAAGTGGAAATCAGGCAGATCGCTGATAATATTTCGGCATTATACAGAGCAACAGCCGCTGGAAAAGGCCTTAATTGGTTGGTGACAGTTGAACCTGACTGTCCCTTTTCCATTATTTCTGACCAACAGAGGATCGAACAGATCATTAAGAACCTGGTTACAAATGCTTTAAAATTTACATCAAAAGGTGGTGTCACGGTAAAATTTGATCGGGCATCTGAAAGCGTAACCTACAGGAACACTGCTATCAAAGGGCAATCAAACATTGCCATTTCTGTTATTGATACAGGAATTGGAATCCCGCCGGAAAAACAACAAGCCATCTTTGAAGCTTTCCAGCAAGCCGATGGCAGTACATCGCGGAAATTTGGCGGAACGGGATAGGGCCTC
>JAPLDV010000292.1 GCA_026391235.1 Bacteroidia bacterium
GGAAAACCATGTCCATCCCTTGCATGGCCTTTCTCACCCCGTTGGGATCACGGATATCCCCTGCAAATACCTCGATCTTATCCAGTTTTTCTTTGGGAAATGTGTCCAGCCATCCCCAACTATTGAAGGAGTTATAATGCACAAAGGCCCGTACTTGACACCCCTTGTCCAATAAACCTTCCGCCAGATGGCTGCCAATGAATCCATCGGCGCCGGTGACTAATATTTTTTGAGTCGTTTTCATTACGTTGTTATGGGAGGGCATGAAAATTTGAACGGCCAGCAAATGACCGGGAGTCATGAAGGCCACCAACATTATGCCAGGTTGCCTTCCCCCTGGCAAGCGGCAGTCGGTGAGAGCAGAAAACCCAATCTTCGGTGATGAAGTAAAGGATCATCGCAAAGATACCGCATCTACGGTACACCAGAATTTTTCTCAAAAACCAGATATCACTCATTGACTGCCAAGCTGTTTGGTTGATCGACGCCTACGCGTATATAACCGTTCGGATTTCACAAGATATCTGCTTGCGAGCCCTACAATCAGCAATAAACCAACTGCCGGAACATGATGACGGGAGGCAGTACCCCAATTAACCGTCCCCAGTGACCAAACAAGTTCGATCAGAAACCACATCAAAACAAGCGCATCCATATTGTCTTTTTGGAATTGCGTCAGCTTTTTTCGATATAATAAATAGGACAGTAGCAATAATACCCGGAACATATTTTCCACAAACAGAACCGGATCGGCAATACCACTGAACTTCCAAGGTAATGGCATGATCTGATAGGCCGCAAATGCAGACATAAACGTCCATGGCCTCTCTGAATAAAAATACCTTCCATACTCAGCGCGAGCACCTTTCGAAGTCAGCAGGCCTCCTTCGGCATATGATTCTGCGTGTTGTACCAGTTTCCCATCGAGGAGTTTCTGAAAAAGGCTTGACTCGATAATAAGTGGAGATAAAATGAGAAGAAGTATAACCAAGACAAAACCATATTTAAACAAGCGGGTTGGTCTCATAAACCACCGAGTGACGCTTATCTTACTTGTAATCAATAATCCAAGAACAAGTGCTATAATAACAATGAATACCATACCGCGATGAAGAAAAACTCCAATTAGAGCAAATATTAATATACCAAAAATCCGAGTCACGCTGTAGCCATGTCTTTGCATGTGTAGACTCATCCAGGCCATGCCTAATATACAGAGAGATTGCCAAACCTCACGTAAAACGTAGCTCTGATTACAAAGAACACTTGGTAAAAGGGAGTAGATAAGCAAGACATATGGCAGTTTTTTATATTCAGCAGGTACGAGCAATAACCAGATTTTAGAAATAATGATTAGGCAAAGTGCAGCGCCAAGCAAAGAAAAAGCATGTGCCAGTAAAAAGCTCTCACCCCCCAATGCCCACTGAATTAATGCATGTACATTCCAAATTCCGTCCATGCCGTTGAAAAGTGTGTCAGGGTCCCATTTTAAATCCCCTATGTTCGAGGAACGCTCAACGGCTTTCGCATAGATACCATTTGCATCTGCATCGGCGCCAATCATCTGACCGCCTAGCATGACATTCAAGACACTGACGCTGAGACGTGCGAGCATTGCCAAGCGAAAAGCGTTTCTGGCAAACCTCGGCAAGGTATTTCCAAGCGCAAAAGCTATAATGATAATGATTATTCCTGAGACAGTGCCAATCAACTCTTTTACCTTATATTTTTCTATCTTTTAAAAAAAATCGGAATCTTGATAGCGGAGTCTGAATGCTTGATCTATGATTCTTTGAAAGAGTTTCAAAATCAACCTCGTTGAGTTTTTTAAAATAGTTTTCATATGGAATATTTCCACCACACTGGGAAGCGTTGCCCACACATTTTGCTTTCCATCCTGAAGCAACAAGTTCCGAGGTTGATGCCCATTGGTT
Organism: Bacteroidia bacterium; assembly: GCA_026391235.1. Next base: position 1,935 of record JAPLDV010000292.1, read on the forward strand.
CTTCTTATTGAGGAATATTGTCTGACGATATAGATCGCAAAGATGCCATGCACCGTCAAAATAGACGGCACCAAGAGACATATAGGGTGGATCAGAACCTATTGGTCCTTTACAGTCCAATATGAAACTTTTTAATCCTGCATAATGTGACAAAACGGCGAAAACATCCGCCATCTGATCCGCCATGCCGTAGCCGCGAACAATAATATTCCATGGATGATCATCAACTACCGGCAATTGCGGCGGCTGCTTTAAGATATGCTGGATCGTCCATTGAAAGATCGTTTCCGCTTTCTGTTGATCCGTCATCTTGTCATTAACAATTTGATCAATAGTCCATTGATAATTCAGGTGGCGATCAATAAAATTATGCACCTTGACATAAAGCGGAATCTTTATCGCTCTAACTTTATAATTGATTCCCTGCCGAGTGATCGTTTCTGTATTGAAAAACCAAACGATAAAAAGGCCTAAAACCACCATGCCAATTATGACGACATATTTTTTTTCACTTTTTATTATCCTGAATTCATAGCATTAGCCTTATACAGGGCCAGCGTTTCTTCAACGACCCTATCCACCGTGTATTCATTCAAAACAAGATCTCTTCCTTTTTTCCCCATTTCATTGCGCAGCTTAGGATCTCTGATAAGCCTGCGCAAAGCATCGGCCAAAGCCTTATCGTCACGAAGGGGGACGAGAAAGCCATTAATACCATCTTGGACAATCTCCCGACAACCTGGTGTGTCTGTAGTGACAATAGGACGACCACATGCGGCAGCTTCAATCAATACTTTTGGTAACCCTTCACGATATGACGGAAGACATACCACGTGAGATTTCTCGAAAATAGCCGCGATGTTTTCATGATAGCCCCACCATTCAATAACACCTTGATCCTGCCAAGATGTCAGCGTTGATGTTGGAATAGATGCCGGATTATCGGGATCAGTTTTTCCGACTAAAACAAATCGTGCGTTTGTTCCCTCTTGCTTCAATATCCTTGCGGCACTTACAAACTCTCCCACCCCCTTGTCCCATAACATGCGGGATACAAGAACTATCATAAGCTCTCCGGGGCACTCAGGTGAAGGCCTGAATTTATTTGCATCTACACCCGAACCCTTAATTAAGACAATATTATCGCGTTTCACAATATCAGATTTCAAAAGCAATTTAATATCATCCGGGTTCTGAAGGATTAATTTGCTATGCTTTCCATTTAGAGCAAACTTCAAGGCAACGCTAATAATTATACGTAAGATTCTCACATACCACTTGTCTGAAATAAATATAAAGCCTAGACCTATCAAAGCATTCGTGACGAAAGTTTTTTTTACTATCCATGCAGCTAATGAACCATATAGAACCGGCTTTAAAGCTACATGATGGACGATATCCGGTTGCTCTGCTCTATAAATATTAATTATTTCTATGATTGAAGCAATTTCTCTAAAAGGATTTCTGTTTGCTCGCCTTAACCCAATTGGAATTAACTTAAATCCTTCATCTTTAATCCTATCCCCACAATCTGTAACATG
>JAPLDV010000482.1 GCA_026391235.1 Bacteroidia bacterium
TGCAGAAATCCAGGTCCTCGCTTTTCCGGTGGTTGATCTGTACGGCAAGGGCAGTGCCCCCGATCAGCGTGTAGTCCTTGATGCAGGGTAGTTTTGATATTGCACTGAAAACAGGTTCCGTGTGGTCCGCCAGTCCTTTCATCGGAATTGTTTTAAACGTTTATTCACCTGGTCCCGGATGTACCGGTCGGGATCCTTGATGCCGAACAGCAGGAATGCATACAGCCGGTTCTGTGCGTGATACATCGGTTCCTGGCAGAGAATCCGCTCAATCCAGACCTTCTTGATCTTTTTCTTTTCGAACAGGCCGAAGAGGGTCCTGATCTCATCCATGTCGAGGTACAGCAGTACCTTTTCGATGAGCACCTCATCGGGGATATCCAGGTTGGACGGCAGATCGTAGGACCAGAATACATTCAGCTTCAGGAGCTTCTTCTCCAGGTTCAGACGGGCCCTTTCCAGACCGCGGTTCTCCTCCCATTGCATCTCCCGGGCGATTCGAAAACCGCAGGCCTGCAGTATTTTAATCCGTGTTTCCAACTCCAGCCGATCCTCCAGAAAGCGTTTCTTCCAGGCCCTGGCGGTTCCCTCCGGGATGCCGGTATTCCGGTACCATCCGCGTTTGCTGAAAAGCCTCTGCAACGATTGATCGGTTGTCATCATAACGCAAATATACAATTATCGTTGCACTAATTCAACGTAAATAGAATTTTGTGTAATAATTGCGATTGCTCATCACCGCAAAGCCGGGTGTCGGCGGCGCCGGTTGTACCTGCTTCAGGGAAGGCTACACCCCTTTCTCCGGCACCTCAACACCCACAAGGGTTTTGGATATAGATTTTTTTCTTATCTTTGCAAACCCTGTCCCGAAAGGGACGTGGAAAGGGCCCATAGCTCAGCTGGTCAGAGCATCTGACTCATAATTGGTCAAAACACCCTCCTTTTAGCTCATAAAACCCTCAATATAAAGTTATTACTATAATATTTGTCCGGGGGTTACTTTGGAATATCATCCTTTTATGGAGAATTCATGCTTAGAATCGTGCCCACTATTCCTTTTCAATTACTTCTTGTAATTGCTGATACAGTTCGGGAATTTTGTTTCGTATCACGTCCCAGACAATTGAATAATTAATCCCCATGTAATCATGAATCAGCCTGTCCCTCATACCTGCCATGTTCTTCCAGTTGACGGTATTCCACTTGATTTTAAAATCAGCAGGTATTTTCTTTGTAGCTTCTCCAATAATCTCAAGACTCCTGATCACTGCTCTTTTCAAAATTTCATCCTGGATTAATTTATCTTTTGAAAAATCATTCCCGGACACGGATAAAATGAACAGACACTCATCTCTAATGTGTTTTAAATACTCTATTGGCTCTTTAGACATACAACACTTCCTTTAATATTTTCGGGCCGATATACGGGCTTAAACCATTTTTTGTAACTATTTCAACTTTCTCGTTTTTGAATAGTTTTTCGAATAAATCATAGGCAGCCATATAATTATCATAGTTTTCCTTATCTGGCTCAAAATCAATTAAAATATCAATATCACTCTTAGCAGACTGCTCGCCCCGGACGTATGACCCGAACAATCCAATATGTTGAATGCCATATTTTGAAAACTCCGGTTTAAAGGTTTTCAAAGTGTTTAGTATGTATTCTTTTGTCGTCATTTCATAAACATCAAAGATACAAATCTTTAGTGTTTATGTTCGAATTACATCCCAACTTTTCGTCTTAATGGAATCTGGCAGGGTTAGTAAATTAACAATTTCGATGCTATTGCACTCCAGAATTAATTCAGCATGTGTTGATTGGTTGAACTGAAGAACCTATCCCGCCTTCATAAACTCACCAAACCGTTCGTTTAGCCGGTCACGATCCGGGTGCTCGTTTGGATTTCGAGGCAGGAAAATATGCGATTTGTCAAGCGATTGAATGCCGTATTTAAGCATGGGGCCATCAATTTCAGCGAGGATATCTTCACGGATGCGAACAATAAAATCAGGACTGATCCCAATGATGTTTTTATCGAATGCAGCATGGTGGATTTTGCAAAGTGATAACCCATTCGGTACAATCGGTAGACCTTCATCATTGGAATCAGCAATAATATGTGCCGCATCGAGGAGCTCGGTATGTCTCAATTTACATAGCGTGCATTGAGATTGGTAAGCCCTCAAAACTCGCTCCCGGAATAATCGCTGGTGCAAGCGGACTTTAACCTGTCTGGTAAGAAATAAACGGCGAGCCTGATCAAGATCATCGGTTGCTAAAACCTCGTTCATGTTGTATTGCAGGTTTGGTTTGACGAGTGCCATCTCTTCCACAGCAACCGAGAAACAAAGTTGGGCAGGATGATCCTGGATAATGAATACCGGCCAGGCAGCAAGGTATTTTCCAGGAACAATGCTCCTGAGGTAAATCAATGGGACCTGGTTTTCCATGGCTTTCCGAAGTCCAACATTATCCCGGTGATTGATGTCGATTCCACGGTAGCTGTACCGTAACAATCCATTTTCATCAAAGGAATCCGTATAGGGACCATCTGAAACCGTCGTTATGGATAGCGGCAACTCCATTTCTGCCGGTTTCCAAATACCCTGTGGACCTTGTAAAGAAATATGCTGATTGTAATAAATGAAACCGTCTTCCAAGACTTTTCGTGGGATAACATCCTCATACAAATCTGACTGGCTCTTGATCCAGTTGAAAGCAGCGATTCTATGAGCATTTTGGGACATGATGGAGAAAGTGCATAAAATGTGGAAAATCTTCCGTTTCTTCAAGGCCTGCCTTTGGGCGAATGGATACCAGCCCATTTTATTTCTCCGGAGCCACTATTACAGGAATGCCCGAACTCTGTGCGAAGACGATCTTCCATTGGCCATTGGACTTCCTGAAGACATTGGTGTAGCGTATCGGATTATAGGTTACCTTCTCTCCGGATTTCATCAATTCCTCCACTTTGCCCACCCAGGTATCTATGACGAAGTCTTTTGTAAGAATGATATAATCCTCTGTAATTGGGGTAATTTTGATACTTTCCCTGGCTTCGGCGTAGGTTGTCCAGCTTTCTTTAAAGGATTGATAATCCAGCAATAATCTATCATAACACGAAACCATGTCAGGAGAAAAGCTTTTTATTGCCGTACCACCGTCCAGGGTTGCCCAGCCTGTCATTAACGGTTCAGCTGCTGCTTTTACTTCGCTCTTAATCTGATCTATTTCCTTCTGGGTCAGTAGCATTAGAGCGATTTTGGAAAATGTTTGCATTGCCTTTGGTTTGATTAAATGATTCAGATAACATATATCCCATTGCGATTATATAAAGTTAAGATTATTCTATTGTATCAACCCCAAATAATCTCGACATTTTTGTCAAATCATTTTTGTCCTCCCAATTAGGTGTCAACTCCCAGCCATCTTTCGATGTCGTGCTTTTTTCTTGCCCATTGCTGTTTTGAGGCATCGATGGAACAGGGAAATTATGTCCAAATCCTACCCTTTTGATGGTGAGCTAGGAATCCTCTCCCCTCTCCTGCACATCAACCCCCGCAAGGGTTTTGGAAATTGAAATTTTTGTTATCTTTGCGCACCTCCCGGCCGGCAAGGTCGGGAAAAGGGCCCATAGCTCAGCTGGTCAGAGCATCTGGCTCATAATCGTTGTAAGCAGCCCAATTTACCCTACTAAAACCCTCAATATAAAGTTATTACTTTTATATTTGTCCGGGGGTTACCTGGGATTACTTTCCTTTCATGGAGAATTCCTGCCTGACATTCCCGATGGCCTCTATTTCTTTACCATTTCTGATGGTGGCGGGAATTCTTCTGACCATTAAAAATCAACTTTGGGCTGAATTTGTCAGAAAAAAAATGAAAAAATGGCTATTACCGGGATCTGGCAATTTTACCGGATTTTATCCGAATAAGCAGATTAAGCCGGCCGTTGCTGGCCAACAAACTTGTTGAAAATCATGCTTGGTTATAATGAAACCATCTCTTAACTTTATACCTTTTAGTGTCCCGAGTTATTTGACGTTAAACCGTATACTCCAAAGGTTATGCTTTTATCTTTGTCAATTGTAGGTATTGTTCTGTCTGTTATCCTGCTTTATTTCAACACAGGGAGATATAAATCCTCTGTCTTCCTCGGTGTTTTCTTTTTGCTGGTGAGCCTTTACGGATTCTATCAGTATATACTGCTCTATTCAAAGTCAGTCACTTTGATCAGCCTTTTTCTTGCCAATTCCGTCATTTTGCTTCCACCGCTTTACCTGATCGGACCCATGTTGTATTGGTACGTCAGGAGTGTTCTTACCGATAATCCGCGTTTGAAAAAAAAGGATTTCTGGCATCTGCTGCCAACGATAATTTACTTCCTGGCTTCCGTACCTTATACTTTTATTCCATGGCCGGATAAAGTTGAAGCCGCTACACAAGCTGTTAAGGATGTGGGTTACATGCAGACATACAGTCTCACCATATTGGAAAAGGTGTTTTCACTTTCGGCAATTTACCTGAGCCGTCCCTTGCTGGTATTGGGTTATTCCTTTTGGTCGATTGGATTGATATTCCGATATACCATTCGGCGGAAAGTCTCGAAAGTTTTCGCACGGCAATATTTTATGACGAAATGGTTGTATTTTTTATTGGGATTTCTGGTCATTCTGTTGGTCACCCAAATTCTATTGATTATCAGAGTATTTGCGATGGATTTTTCAGAGCTATTTTTCACGCTGAGTGTTTTGCGGATACTCTCAATTGCCGGACTTATCGGGTTGCTTTTCTCACCACTCTTTTTCCCTGCCATTTTATATGGGTTACCCCGTTTCCCCGAACCAGCAATGGCATCTAAATCCGGAGAGCGGGAATCCTATCCATTACCCGGTGTCACTGGAAAAACAGCGAGTCGTTTGGAAATGGATTACCTTATTTCCATCGGCGAGAAAGCAGAACACCACATGAAACAGTTCCAACCTTTTCTGCAGCATCACTTCAACCTGGCGGAGTTCTCCGTAATGATCCATATTCCAACCCATCACCTTGCCTATTATTTCAGGGAAGAAAGAAGACAGTCATTTATCGATTACCGGAATGTGTGGCGCATAAACCATGCGAAAAACCTGATACAGGAAGGTAAAGCCAAAGAACTGACTCTGGAGGCGATCGGGCTTTCATGCGGGTTTTCATCGCGCAACACTTTTCTTACCACCTTTAAAAAGGTTGAAGGAATCACTCCCAGTGCTTTTGCTTCTCAGGTAAAAGATTAGTAGTAAGCTCCTGCTGAATCTTCTTGCATCGATTTTCGAAAACCGATGCAACGCCATCGGCATTTTCAATTTTCAATTTCTGCTATTGCCATAACTTGCCGGGGATTAACTGATAAAAGTTAGAGATTATGAAAAGCACAAATGTTTACATGAAATTGAGTGGAATAATTTTCATTGTTCTTTCCGCTGCCTTTGCAACAAGCCTTCAGGGCCAGATTACCCAGGTTGGGACTGCTACCATAGCTTCTTCAGTTGACTGGGGCTCGACTACATTAACGATAAATAAGCCAAGCGGAATTTCTGTTGGCGATATCATGATTGCCAATATAAGTCAGACTACGGATTGGCAAATTACTCCTACAGTTCCCGCTGGAACACCGACTTCAGACAATTGGACTCAAATTGCCACAAACAATTCAGGCTATAATAATATTGCCCGGGGAACTTTATTATATAAAATTGCCAATGCAACTGATGCAGATCCTGCAACTATAAGTTACACATTCACTCTTGGTGCCAATCATAAGGCTGCCGGTGCAATTGTGGCATTTACCGGGATTAATAAAGATAATCCTTTCATTGCTAAGGATATAGGGTTGATGCAGTTAACTCCATTGAGTAACAATATTACTTGTCCCGGGATTACCACATCCGCAGATAATGCAATGGTAATTATGTTTGCCACGGATTGGGCATTGTGCGGAACACGGGATTTTAATTCCTGGGCAACAGCAATTAATCCAAATCCTTTAACAGAAAATTACGATTATAATTCAGATGTCATTCCATATGTACATATTGGTGCAGCCTGGGCTCTTAAGGAAAATGCCGGACCAACCGGTACAGGAACATTATCCAATACCAATTGTTCAGATATTGCCTCTCGTAAGACTACAGCAATCCTTTTGGCGTTAAGACCTGAAAGAGCAGTGTCAATCACAGGACCAGCAAGTATTTGTGCAGCCAATGGTACAACAACCTTGATCCCCACATCAGGCGGAACATGGGAAAGCAGCAATCCGTCTGTTGCTTCAGTTACAAATGCTGGTGATGTAACAGGCCTGGCTGCCGGTACCGCCTCTTTCACTTTCACAGCCGATGGAGGTGCCTGGTCGGCAACCACGGAAGCAGTAACTGTAAATCCCAGCTTTACACCTGCGGTGACCATTGTATCAGACCTTCCCGGAAATAAAAAATGCGAAACTCAGCAGTATTTACTAGTTAAATTCACTGCTAATACGTCCAATACTGGCGGTGGAACGGTTTATTACCAGTGGTATTGGAAAGGCATTCCTCTCAGCGATTGGGATATCAGTAACACCTGGGAATCCAGTGAACTTGATGACGGTGAAAAAGTGAGTTGCATGATAAAAGTGACCGGTGCTTGCCTTACATCACCAACAGCAACTTCAAATGAAATTACAACACGAGTTTATCCCGATGTTTTACCAACAGTACGAATCGAGTCAGATCCAGGTAATGAAATATGCGACGGAGCAAATGTGATTTTCACAGCTATTCCGGAAAATACAAATGGGGGAGAGGTTTCTTATTTATGGTATCTCAATGGCGACCCTATCGGCAGTTATGATAAGAAGACTTATTATAATAATGGTGAATCAGGAAACGGGGACGTGGTGAGTTGCACGATTACCGTAACCAATGGAGCCTGCTTTGGCACTGCAACTGCTACTTCAGATGAAATAACAATTACCGTTAATCCTGATGGAGGAACTGCAGCAACCACAACGCCCACTATTTGTCCGGGGAAAACGGCAGTAATAACTTTAACCGATTATTTGGGAACTATTCAATGGCAGTACTTTAACGGTACAGATATAGTTGATGTAGTTGGCGGTACCGGCAGTACGAGCAGTGTTTATACAACTCCGCCCCTTAATGAAGATACTTATTTCTTTGCAAAAGTAACAGGTGGAACATGTCCACCAACTTCTTCAAATGAAGTACTCATAACAGTCAATCCGGCGCCGGAAAACAAATCAGTGACAGCAAAAGAAACACAACTATGCCCCGGATCAATTACCAATGTTATACTCCAATCATCACAAACTGGGGTAACTTATCAGCTGAGGAATGACAATGGTGACATCAATATAGGAGATCCTGTACTGGGAACCGGGAATGATCTGGAATTGGAAACAGGGGCCCTGAATACCACAACCACATTCAATGTATTTGCTACCAGCGGAGATTGCTCATTGGAGATGGCTGATACACCTACTGTAACCGTTTTGGATAACACACCTGCTTCCATTACTGACGTTACCGCCAACCTTCCAGCTATCTGCAACGGAAGCACTTCAACCCTGACCGTTACCGGTTGGCTCGGCGGCGCAACAGCCTGGAATTGGTTCAGTGGCAGTTGTGGGGGCACTCTTGCAGGAACAGGAACTTCCATTACAGTATCTCCCACTGAAACCACTATTTATTACGTGCGAGGCGAGGGGGGATGTGCGACTCCCGGGGGAACTTGCAGCGAAGTGACTGTAACGGTTAATCCAAGTCCAACACTCACCAGTGTTTCTACACCCTCCTGGGATGTCTGCGTCGGAAGCCCGATAGATGTTACCGCCAGCGGATTGTTAAACGGGACAACCCAGTTCGAATATGCCGTAACTTTTGTTGATTCTGATGATTTAACTGACGATATTATTACTGAAGTATCCGTAACCAAAGAGGTTTCCGGAGGAGAAGCAACATTCTCGATTGCCGTGCCAGCCGTTGGATCGTATTACATTTTTGTTACCTCGGTTACAA
>JAPLDV010000337.1 GCA_026391235.1 Bacteroidia bacterium
CGTTGTGCACAAATATTAAGAACACATATGAATGAAAAATATTTGATTGTCGTTGCTTGTGATTTAGTTTTTGCCTTAATTACTGATTTATCAATGGGTAGTCAATGTTTAGATAAACGTTAAAAGGAAACAATACGAGGCAATGTAGTCATCGCTCTGGGCAATAAGCGGAATCGGCAGATCAAGCAAGAAAAAGTAATAAATAATTGCATAGGAAAACGAAATGACACTTGGATGCTTCAAACCTATTACTATCGGCAATATGAAATTAAGAAACAGATTCGTGCGTTCAGCAACCATAGAAGGCATGGCAACCAACAAAGGCCAGCCTATCCCATTGCTGAAAAAATTTTACTGTGACTTGGCTGATGGAGGAATCGCTTTAATCTTCACCGGCGCCAGCCTTGTTGAGTATTATAAAAATCTACCGGAAATCGAAGGCGTTGGATTCCCATCTGCCATCGACAATGACCGCTTTATCAGAGTCCCGGAAGACAGGACGATCCCAACCTTCGCACACCGATAGCCCCTTCTGCTGTTCCCTTGGAAAACAAAGACATGGTTCCGCACGAGATGACGGCAGAAGAGATTCACGCCATGGTGGAAAAATTTGCTCAAGCATGCCGCAGGGCTTACGAGTCAGGTTTTGACGCGGTTCAATTGCATGGCGGTCATGGATACCTCATCAGTAATTTTCTTTCACCCTATACCAATCGAAGGACGGATGAATATGGCGGAAGCACTTTAAATAGAGCACGATTTGTCTTGGACATTCTTAAGCGTGTGCATGAATTGATCGGTACGCATTTTCCCGTTCCTATCAAAATGAACTGTGATGATTTCATTGAAGGCGGCATGACCGGCCATGAAGCGGTTGCCATCGCTAAAATACTGACCCAGGCAGGAATTGCAGCAATTGAAGTCACCGGCGGCATTGCCGCGAATAATCCGCAACGCACTTACGCCAGTGGTATCAATAAGCGGGAGAAGGAAGCCTATTTTCGTTCCTATGCAAAGGCCCTAAAAGAGAACATCTCCAGCCCTGTTATACTGGTTGGCGGATTGCGTTCACTGGAAGTAATCGAAAAGCTGATAACTGACGGTATAACGGATCTCGTCTCTATGTGCAGACCCTTTATTCGCGAGCCCGAACTAATCAAACGCTGGATAGAAGGCGATTTGAAGCGAGCCCAATGCATCTCTTGTAACAAGTGTCATGATAATATGTACTGGGGAGGTTATCTGCGCTGCTATATGCAAAAAGGCTGAAGTTGGAATGTTTTATATTTATCGATCTAAAAAACAAATAACTTCTGGCTTGCATTGCTATGCGCACATATTTCAAGCGTCGACTTGTTCAATTTGGAGTATAATTACTTTTAATGCCCAACAATCAATCCAGCCGATCACTGCGCTCCGGCTGATTTCTCCGTTGAGCCCGACTATTTATTATTGGCGTGAGCATGGGGTTTCACAGACATAACCCCCAAGGTCATTCTTATTGCGAACAGGAAGAAATGGAAAATGAGAGAGGTAACACATACAACAACCCTACCCTTTGATGCGCATACAGTATTTGATTGGTTCAAAAACCTTGACGAAAATTATATTCAATGGCACCCTATTGCGCATCAACAATTTGAATGGTTGACACAAAAACCGATTGGTGAAGGAACACTATTCTACTTTGTAGAAAATATCAAAGGGCATCAACACAAGATCACGATGCGAATTGCCGAGTACAAAGAGGATATCAAACTTTCTTTTGCTATGGTGAAAATACAAGTTTATTCCAAATATTTACCGATTTGGTTTTTGACAATATTGAGTTCTCTCTTTCAGATTACACTGAATATAACGCATCAGTTTGAAGCGAACACACCGGAGAGTGTCACAATTATAACCCGCCAGACAACAGGCTCACATCTGCCGGTTTTTGGCGTATTAGTAGATTGGGTGTTAGAGTTATTGGTATTTCCCTCCCAGGATCAGCAAAGTCATGTAGCCGAGGAATGGGAGTATATAGAACGAGAATTGGCAAGCAGGCGTAAATGAGTAAGCAGAGTGGCAGATACTGATGAATTGCATTCTGGTATACGAAAGACAAAACCGTTTACGGAAGCATTTCAAACTACTTTGGTCATTTTCAACACAAACTGACCAACTAGGCAATCCAGCGGACTCGCTACGCGCCTGCTGATTTTTACGTTGTGCGGAAAGCATTAACCATCACTTTGAAAAATTTGCTGTTGAGATAAACATAATGGCATTTAAGATTTTTTGTGTATTTTTGATTTGTTTTCTTTTTGTTTTATGGCAATTTTTGGATTTTCTGATTGGGTGTTGTTCTTTTCATTTAAATAATAAGGCATTAGTTCAGTTAAACAAGATA
>JAPLDV010000730.1 GCA_026391235.1 Bacteroidia bacterium
TATACCGGATACTGGTGGGACCGAAGAGGCTCGGGAACAAAAATCTTTGCTGAAACTGGCACCTATTTTTCACACGGGGTGATGGATAATTCCATCAAATACAGCGGTAATTCAGGTAAAACCGCCTGGTCGGTTCTGGCATACAGTACCGGTGAGGATTATTCCAGGCTGAATGAATCGATAAAACCAAGTGGCAACAGCTATTCCTATACATCCTATTCGGTGACATCAAGGCGGAATGACGAAGGAATTCAGGTTCATGCCGACCATAATCTTGGCGGAAACCTGCTTTCAGCCGGAGCCGAATTCAGGCAGGGTTCTGTTTTTGGACAGGATATTTATACCACTTCAACCGATACGGTTACCAACAAAGGGAAAATACGTAATCTGGCATTATATCTTCAGGATCAGGTTACTCTGGTCAGGGAACATCTGTTTCTGGTCGCAGGTATCCGGTGGGATCAATCGACTTTCTTCGGAGGCGGATTTTATATTTCGAGTCCAACATCCGCTACCAGTATTCTGAGCAACCTGCAGAACCTTGAATTGGGCAAGAACAGCTGGTCGGAATTCAGCCCCAAACTTGCCCTGAAGTATAACAGCGGCAAAGGGCTGTCGGGGTATCTTTCTTATGGTCACGGTTTTCGTCCTTCTATTCTGGATGATATGTGCCGTTCCGGTTTTATCCGCGGTGGATTTAAAAGAGCGAATCCCTATCTCGGACCCGAAAATCTCAATAATTTCGAAACCGGCGGCGATCTGATGATCGGTAAGATAGCTAAACTATCGGTAAGTGGCTATTATTCAATGGGTAAAGATTTTATCTACCTGGTGAGTACAGGAGATTCCATTCTCCAGGGCAATAAAATGAAACCATTGATCGAGGCACATAATATTTCAGGGGTCCGGATATTGGGTGTGGAATCATCTTTAAAAGTCGATGTAGCGAAAGGCTTCTCCGCTTACGTCCAATATGCGTATACCAATTCGGAAATTACTGATTATGAACCCGAAACCGGATTGGCTAACCTCGAGGGCAAAAAGCTCATTTATGTTCCCTATCACCAGGTTTCAGGGGGATTAACCTGGAGAAACCCGTGGGTAAATTTGAGCGTTCAGGGTACCTGGCTCAGCGAACAAAGGATGGATGACCTGAATACCATTTCGATCCCTGCTTATTTTAAGATTGATGCCCGCATTTGGACCGACCTCTCGAATTTCAGGATTTTTATTAACGGTCAGAACCTGAATAACGTGGTATTTCTCGAGGGTCACGGGATGCTGTCGATGGGCCGGTTTATCACTGCAGGAGTTTCTTATCGGTTTTAATTATATAATCAAATGAAATCCAATCTGTTAAACATTGTATTACTTGCTGCTGTTTTTGCTTCATGCAAGCCGGCGCAAACTCCAACCGGAAAAGTGAATGAGACTGCCGCCGTTTATGATTCAACCGACCGGACCAATGATTTTTATGATAATCAGCCGGTTGTAAATCTTCCAGGTTCAAAGGTCATTGAGGTCAGCGGGGAAGTATCAGAACCTCAAAGTGTTATCCTTTCCAACCTTCCGGAGAGAAGCTTAATTGTAAAAGAAACCAGAATTGAGTCGGGAGAGATTGAGTTTACTGGGGCTTATCGTTATGATGGGGTCTCCCTGTATGATATTCTTAATCAGGTAAAAGTGGTAAAGAAGAATGCCAAAGAGTTTAATCCCATCATTGATCAATACGTTGTAGTTTACAATGCAGCCGGGGATTCGGTGGTATTCAGCTGGGGAGAAATATATTATCCGGTACAGTTCCATCAGATTATTATTGCCAATCAGGTAGTGCGCATTGTCCCCACTAAGTCGAAGGACAAATGGCCGCTGCCGGAGAAAGCACGGATTATTGCCGGATCCGACCTGATTACAGAGCGAAATATCGCGGATCCGGTAAGAATTGTTATCCGCAGCCTTAACGTGAATTATAAAGTCGACCGGTCAATTAAACTCTGGGCCCCGGAAATGGCAGTTGAAGGTGTTGGTAAACAGTCGTTTTCTATTAAGGAGTTGCCTGACAGCTTGATAGAACATCAATTCGAGCATGTGTTTTATGGCAGGGGTATGGGAATTCACGGAATCACCCTAACCAAGGGTGCCTTCCTGAAAGATCTTTTTGCCGAAAGTCTGAAACCCGACCGTAATCTGATCAGGAACGGTTTTCTTGCAATTGCGGGCATCGATGGGTATCGGTGCTCGGTAACTTATTCCGAGCTGATGAACCGAAACGACAATGCGGAGGTCATTATCCGGGACAGGGGTATGAATGAAGATGGTGGCAGGTTCTCCTGTTTGTTCACTGCAGATTTTTTCTCCGACCGGGCGATAAAGTCGATCTCTGAGATACGGTTGGTTCAGTAGAGACGCATATTTGCGTCTATTGACCGTTGTATCCAGGAATTCGTAGAGTCCCCGCCGTTTTGGAACGGAACATCAAAACAGATAACTCACCACCC
>JAPLDV010000278.1 GCA_026391235.1 Bacteroidia bacterium
ACCTTCATTTCCAGGTTGTTGCCCAAACTAAAACTTATATTCCCATAACGACCTGCTACTGAAGGAAGCCGATATAAACCCTCGTCAAAGATTGAATAAGACTGTTTATCAGTAATTGTCTGACCTTGTGCATTCTTATCCATAGTAATCAATGTTCGCTGGAATCTACCGTAATCATAACCCAGATCGGGGCGATAGCCAAATGAAAGTGATGGGGTCATCACGTGGCGGATTGTCTTGATCCGGCCCCATTTGAACTCATAGAATCCATAGATCCTTGGAGAATAGCTTAGATTAAAATTCGGGCTCAAGGCCTGGACATAGCGCAATTGATTTATCCGATCGATGATTATGCTGTCGAGTGCAGGATCATAGGTTTTTTCGATATAGGAAAAATAGAGCATCCCCTGATAGTTTAGCGACGGAGTGAAGGTCATGTTCTGGATCGGTTTGAAAGAGGCCGACAATGGAATTTCATGCTGGAATCCATTCCGCATTTTGGTGAAGACATCAGGCATGAAAATCGAGTCTTCACGCACTTTAACCTTATTTTCGAAAGTTGATGTGTATCGCATCTCAATTTTCTCATACCATCTTTGACGACCGCCGCCGGATGCCCATTTCAATGGATAAAACCGGCCCACAGTGAAGGAACCGGAGGGAGCATTCAACACCACTGACCGGTCCAGACTATTTTGCGAATGGCCGATCTTTGCTGTGAAATTGAAAAGCTTATTGGCAAATTTCCTTCTATAAGAGATCGAGGAAGATTTCTGATTCGTCAGGTGTTCCAATGGATTCTGCATCCGGTTGGTGTTATCCGTATAGGTGTTTAATCGATCATATGAGCTGGAACTGAAATTTACACTTGCATTGAATTCGTTATAGGGGCTTGCCTTTGGATCCTGGGCATGCGACCAGGTAACACTAAAATCCTTTTGCTTGGAGAATCCGGGTAAATCCTTCTCCCCCATAACGTTATCGGCAAAGTTTAGTCCAATGTTTCCTTGAAATTTATAGATTTTCTTATACCTTGATTGTGAGCTTAGCTGCCAGCTTCCACGCGAATATATTCCACCTGAAAGCGAAAGATCCATTCGGTCATTAAAGGCAAAATAATATCCACCATCCCTAAGAAAGAAACCGCGATTAAGCTCTTCTCCATACTTAGGGATGAGTATACCTGAGGCCCTCTTCTGTTGTTTGGGAAGGTATCCGAATGGCAAACCAATCAGATACAGCGGGATCCCTTCCACAACAAGGTAAAGCGGACCAGTCACGATTGTCTTTGTCGGAACCATCATTCCCTTGGTAATATAAAAGAAGAAATGTGGTTCCGGTGCATCACAGGTTGAATATTTTCCATCCCTCATGCTAAGGGCACCCAAAGAATCTCTCTTTGTAATATGGCTGTGCATAAAGCCTTCAGGCTCTTGCTTCATCACCACATCCACCACGAATGCTTTCCTGGTATCGAAATTAAACCGCAATTCCTTGGTCTCATAAGTCTCTTGATCATCCTTAAATACCGGTTTTCCAACGAGCTGTCCACTGCTATCCTTGACGCCCGTAGCATAAAGCTCTTTCCGGTCGATGCTCATTTCAATATAATCCGCAGTAATCTCCATCTTCTGGTAGGTAATCTTAGCTTGGCCGTACAGCCGGATTTTCTTCTCAGAAAGGCTTATCACGGTTGAATCTTTAGCGGTATATACAACGGGAGAATCGAGGAAAGCTTTACTCTTGGTAACTGCCTGACGCACAGTATCAGGTTTAATCAAACCGGGAGGCACGGAATCAGCCTGACCGTAAGCTTTAAGCATGCCAACGGTTAGGAGGAGAATCCCTAATTGAATTTTTTGTATTTTTATAAGCGATATCAATAGTTAACCGGTTGAATCCTGAGATAGGAAACGGCTCAAAACTATAGAAAAAAACGCTACCATGCCCAGAACACTAACAGTCATAACGGGAAATCAAAGAAACGATTGTATTAAGCAGTTTCGATTGCTGACATTATTTACTATCATTATTCTTTGGGGGAGGATTGATAATATGCCTGCCTCAGCCCAGTCATCCCCGGGTAAAAATTTTACGGTTACCATCGATGCCGGTCATGGCGGAAAAGATACCGGAGCACCCGGAAAGAAGTCGGTCGAGAAGAACATTGCTCTCGGAATTGCGTTAAAACTAGGTCACTACATTGAAAGCCTCATGGAAGATGTTGATGTCTATTATATCCGGAAAACAGATGTTTTCATTCCACTCTACGAACGGGCTCAGATAGCCAACCGGAACAAGTCTGATCTGTTTATTTCCGTACATGTCAATGCAAATAAAAAAAGTGCCCTAACCGGTACTTCGACCTATGTGATGGGGTTTTCGAAAGCGGCGATTCCTGCCCCGGCCGCAGCAAGCCAATCCCGCTGAGCGGCCGGACCGCACCTCTTGCAAGCAGGTCGCCGCCAGTCGATAATGGCAATTAACCTGCCTATTGACCGTC
>JAPLDV010000090.1 GCA_026391235.1 Bacteroidia bacterium
CAAAAAGCACCGATTCTTTGAAAAACTGAGCCGGACCGGGTTTGTTCGCTTTTGTTAGTCAATTTCCAGTAAATCATTATATTACATCGCACATATGGGGTCTATGCCTCATACCGTATGGGGTCTACGCCTCATACAAAAATCAGGGTTTTCCCCTATTGTTTTAAGATAATTCGCAAGCGATCTTTGGTATATGATTACGGATATGCATATATTTTTAAATAAGATAATCGGATTCTTCCATTTTGGGTTCCATCCTGCATCTATATACAATGGAAGCGTCCGAACGATTCCGGGTATATTGGCTAAAATCCCAGAAAAGTAAGCCAAATCAAAAACTTAAAATCTAATATTATGAAAGAGGAAAAAACAAAACTGGTGCTAAACAAGCGAACCATTGCGCACCTAAACAATTTGGAAATGAGGCATGTGAGAGGAGGAGATGGGGGTGATGGAGATGTTAGTAGGACAGGTTGCGGGGACGATGTCGAGAAAAAAATAATAATTGAAGAGTTGAAGAAATTGTTAATAAGTTTTGTGGTCAAGGTTTGCTAGACTTTATTATTACTTGGGTGAAAAGGGCAAGGATTAATTTCACTACTTGCCCTTTTTTATAATTGAATTTTTAATGTAATTAAGGACCTCATCTTGTCCTGATGAAATATCTTGTCCTGTCTTCTGAAAAGCTAAATCTATTTTTACTCCTACTTTTTGAGTGGGCTGACCGTCAGGATAAAGTATAGCTAATCCTGTAAATTGTGTAGAAATATTTCCAGGAAGTAAGATCTTGGAGATATTCCCATCAGCACCAGCTGTTTTGTCTCCAACAGTCAAAACATTGGGAAGTGATTGAAAGGCCATACACAAGAACTCTCCTCTACTGATGGTTGTATAATCTACGATAACAATAATATGTTCATAATGGGCCTTAATCGTATTCCTATTTGGTTTAAGATAAAGTAACTTCGGAATGCAAAATTGACTAGGAGAAGAGATATCCGGAAATTTATAAGCAGCAAAAGGTAAACTGTCTATTGCGAAAAGGTTAGCGATTTGATTTAAAACCCAATTAGGATAATATCGCAAATCTATTATGATATTTGCTTTTTTTGATTGTAAAACCCTTTTCTCAAATTCGGTACTGTCTATTTTGCTTAAGTCAAAATATACAAAATCATCACCAATTAAAAAGTCTTGGTTTGTCATGTAATTTATAAGTTCCGAATCGTTAAAAGATGAGGTTTCGATACAAGGACTTTCAACCTCTATAATGGAATCATTTCTTATAAGTCGAACTATTTGAATCTTTCTTTCTTTTGATTTAATGAAATTGTTAGCGGAAATATTCTTCTTTCTTTTTGAGTTACTTCCCCAAACATAGCACGAATCTATTAAATAAAATTCATCAAAAGATTGTCCATTTATCGCAACTATAATGTCTCCAAATTTGAAAAGGGTATTGATGGCTGTTCTATGAATTTGTGTAATAAACAATTGCTGATTTATGTAACTTACCACACAAGGTAGTTGGTAAAAACCATAATACTTATCTAAGGTATAACTATGAACGGAACCATGACCATCCTCTAAAAGGGTTATGAGATGCAAAATTATTAAATGAAATTCAATCTCATTTTTGCATGAAATTAGTTCTTTAATAACTGGATTTAGTACTGTATTCCAATTGATTGGAATAAGGTTTTTATGTGGATAAAAGTAATTAACGGCGTTCCAATATCTTGCTAATGCAAGCAATCTTATCTCGACTGAAGGGAATGGAGATATAAATCGCTTTTCATTTTCAAAAACAGCATTGAAATTGTTTGAATCATTCTTTACAAAAGGATTGTTGAAATTTTCGTTCCTTGGGGATCGATGGAACAAAGAATTTATATTAGTTTTAGAAATCAGGCGATTATTAAAAAATGAATTAATTATTGTATCTATTTTTATCATTTTTGATAGTTGATTATCGACAGAATTTAATGTGACTGCATTTTTGCCAGAATATTCTAATAGATTTTTCACGACATTATTGAAGACTTTTTTATTGTTATGACTGAGGATATTCTTTATATCATTCATAAAAACCGAATCTAAGTTTGGAATAGCATTTGGTTTATATGAAGTGAAATATTTTACAAAACCCCATATTCGAATATATTCCGAACAATAATCAATATTATTCGATACTCCCTGGTAAATTGGAGAAGTGATAATAATCGCAATAAAAATTTTAAAAATAATTCTTTTAGTAATTGTTTTCATATAATATAAAGGGAGACCAAAATAATGGATAATTATAAATATCTGATTGTAAAAATTGTCTTTTAGCTAGCGTCAATGCTTTGTTATAGCTGTAACCATTAAGTAAATTTTCGTAGAATTTCATCATGAATTCGTAAGATACTTCGTCAATGATTTTCCATAGTGTACAAATATAGTTCTGAATTGAAATGTTTGAAATACTTCTGATGAACGATACAAAACCTGTAGATGTATCAATTAAATTACTACCAGTTTCACAGGCATTGAGTAATAATAATTCATTTTTAAAAGGTATACTTGACAAAACAGGTAAAAATAAATTAGCCTGGTTGTTAACTGGAAAAAGTTCTAAAAAGCTAAGTTGGGAGCCTTGCCTATTTATAAAGCTGTGCGTAGAAAGATGAAAGATTTTAGCATCAAAATTACTATTTGAAAAATTTAAATATGTGGCGCTATTACCTACGAGACAAGAAGCAATGAATTTTTTGGTCCTGAAAAGATTAGTTATGTCAGTTATTTCACGAGCACTTCCACTTAAATTATGAAACGAAGAATCCTTTTGTTCGAATGGAGCGATTCCGAAGAATTCTTTTGAATATTTTTTGTTTGGATTTATGTTTGAATAATTCCTTTGTAAAATAGAAAACCGATATGATATATATTTTTTTTAAACCAAATATTGTTTTTTAACAGATTCGCCTTCTGTGTAAGGAAGTGATTCAAAAGGGATTTCTGCTATAGTTTGATCCGGGATAATGGTTATATTGCTAAACAAATCCAATATTTTAGCAATTGGCGATAATAAATAGACTGATAAATCTTTACTAAAAGATATCGTCGATATTTGATCTATTGATTTGACTGATTTTGGATATTTGTGGACTGCATGAAAAAATTCCTTTGTTGCTGGATGTACGAAACATGAAATTTTTGATTTTGAAATAGTATGTATAAAAATGGAATTACTAGAAATATAATAATCCAATAGGAGCTTGTCTTTTATGTTTTTGCAATTTGAGATTATCGAATCAGATATGTTGTAGAAGTAATTATTCAAATTATCTCTTAACCTTTCGAGACATCTAATCTTTTGAAAATCGATTTCTAATGTGTTATTAATTAGTGAATCAATAAGAGTTAATGTTGAAATTCCGCTTACGGACTTTTCTTTTTGAAGAAGGCATTGCTGCCACTGGTAATACTTATTTAATTGTCCAAATTGTTTGAAGGGTATTGAATCATCATGTAAAGTGCGGATTTCAGACAAAATATTTAACAAAGATAAGCTTTTGTAAGTTTCTGAAACAATTAAGGAACGAGGACATTCAGGAATATTTATAGAATCAAGCAAATGAGATGAAAGTATTGATAAATCGAAAAATCTTTTATTCTCATTTATGAAAATATTGACGGGAAATATGGAGTTATATTTAATTAGTTGATTAATAAAAAGTTTTACTGTTGGTTGGAAAAACGAAAATGACTCTGTTAAATATTTTACGTTATTGGTAGTATGGTATTTAGACAAATTAATTTCGATACGATCGGCTATTGAAATTAAGTAATTTGAAATTGAAAAATAATTATATTGTTCTCTCGTTTCCAATTCTTGATTATTTAGGTCCATTGCTAAACCATTGAAAAACATTGCCGAATCAAGATTGTTTAATTTGTAATTAATAAATGAAAGATTATTATATGAAATAACTAAATCAGAATAATTTATTTTTTCTTGATTTTTCCTGATAGAAAGTGATTTTTGATAGAAGTACTTAGATGTATCATATGAGCCTTTATCCAAATACAGGTTTCCAATATTATTATTTACAAATGCTGATCCAATAGAATTTTTTAGTGAATCATGGAGGAATAGGCTTTTGTTAAAATACGACAAAGCCTCGGAATATTTTTCATTATTTTGAGAAACAAGGCCTATATTATTATAACTTGACGCTAAATCATCAAAAAGGCCTAAAATTTTTTTGATTCTAATTGATTCATCTAAATAGGTTTGAGACTCATTATCCATTCCTAATTTGTAATAACATAATCCTAAATTATTATATAATTGAGCCTTCTTATTTATTGGAATTGAATTTACCGAAGAGAATATAGCCTCAGATTGATTATAATATTCTAACGAGTTTGTATAATCATTTTGACTATAATAACTCTTCGCTATATTAAAGAGGAAATAGTATATGTTGTCTAAATCTAGAGGGTTATATTTACAAGTGATTTCTAGAGCCTTCTTTAAGTAACGGATAGATTCCTCAAAATTCAAAGATATAGAATTAATAGAACTCATGTAAGAAAATGACATACGTATTTCTTGCCAGAGATATTTTTCGTAATTATGAGAAATAGCCAGATTAACAAATTGAGTGTAAAATTCCAATGCAACATGCAAATTATTGTTTTTATATGTATTACTCGCATGTAGGAATATTTTTTTTATTGATTGGAATAAGGTGTCAGAAACGTAATCGGAGTTTTTTGTTGAATCAGTCATTGCTTTTGAAAATGAAAAGCATTGACTAGGTATGAATTCAGAATTATTTTTTTGGGAATTGATGCTAAAAGAAATGGTGCTGCAAAAAACTGAAACAATTAGATAGATGTAGAAAGCTTTTTTCATTTAACTCCAAATTTCGTAGGATAAAGAGCGTGTAAAAATAAAGGAAGACAAAAATAGTTAGTTTAATGTGAGAACTTCAGGGAGAGAAGAAAATCAGTACTCAAATCCCCCCCCTCTTCCTCCGGGGGTCCTTTGGGAGGATTGGAATTACGCAGGAAAGGATGTGAAGGACCCCCGGGAAGTGAGCTGTAGCATTTGGGGTTGCTACGGGATTATCTTAGGCTTACGATAATTTCAAAACTTTCAAATAACTCGTACCTTAGCGTACACCATTTAATCCGGTTACACGTGGAAAGGTTACCCCTGTTTGAGAGGAAATTAGTCAAAAATTTGGCCGTGCAACGCTTAGAGGCTGTCGCTCAGGCACTAAAATTTCAGATCGAAAAGGAACCCGATCCCGGATTCATGACCGGACTGGCCGGACAGGCTCTTTTTCTCTATGCTTATGGACGCAGCTTCGGCGAATCGAGCTGCGAAAACCTCGGATTCCTCGCCCTCGAGCGTGCCCTCGGCATGATCAACAACGGTTTTTCGTGGCCCTCCTTCGCCGCCGGCCTCGCTGGTATCCGCTTTACGCTGCGATATCTCGCCTCGCGCGGGTATATTTCCGAATCCGACGGCTCAGCACTCGATGAAATCGATCCGTACCTGCAACAATTCGCCGCCGAACGCTTCGCCCAGGGCGACTACGACCTCCTCCACGGCGCCCTCGGAATATACCTCCCCGATCCCCGATCCCCGATCCCCGATACCCGATACCTGATACCCGATCCCCGATACCTGATACCCGATACCCGATCCCCGACAACCGACAACCCAATAACGGGCGACCGCAGGATCGCCCCTACGTTACGTTCATTGGCGATCACGACTGCGCCGGGACACCTCGCATGGGAATCAAAGCATCCGCAAACCGGTGTTCCTGAAATCAACCTCGGCCTGGCCCACGGCATCCCCTCGGTATTATGGATGCTGAGCCGGTTGGCGGGCAATCCTGATGCGGATGCCATGCTTTCGCAGGGGGTAAGCTACCTCCTGTCGTGCCGGCTAACGGAATCGGCCAACGGCTCCCTGTTCCCGCATCGCATGGTTGATGGCAAGCCCGATCAGGCCGGACGGCTGGCGTGGTGCTATGGCGATCCGGGTGTGGGGGCGGCCCTGTGGCAGATCGGGGTGAACTGCAACCGGCCCGACTGGCAGGCGGATGCCATCGGGATACTCCACAAAGCCGCCTCCAGGAGGGATACGGTGACCAATCGCGTGATGGACGCGTGTATTTGTCATGGTACGGCCGGACTGGGCCTGCTGTTCTATAAAATGGCCATCGTAAGCGGTCACGATGAGTTCATCGAGACCGCCGACCACTGGACCCGCGCCACCCTCGACCATGGCCGGAATACATCCGCCGCCGCAGGATACCTGTTTTACACCACCGGCGACCGGTATATACCGGCCTACTCCCTGCTCGAAGGCATCACCGGCGTCGGCCTCACGCTCCTCGCCCTCCTCGACTCGGATACACTCGGCTGGGAGCAGGGCCTCCTGCTGTAACCCGGGCGCATCCTGAAATGAAAAGGCCCCGTCCCAACATCGGTACGGAGCCTTTTTTATTTGTAAGTAAGATGAGAGTTTCAATTGAAAATCCACATAATGTTTAATAAAATTTATTCCTCCGGTCAACCACCTTGGCTTTTTTCTCCAGTGCAGTAAATATTTCATATCCTGCGCGTGAGGTATAGGATTGCTCCAGACGGGTGCGGCTGGCATTGCGATCTGCATCTGCACCGGGTTCAATCACCTGGGTAACCTGGATGAGGTACACTCCGTTGGTGCCCTTGATCGGCTTGCTCACCTGATTAACCGGAGCAACCGTCATGGCAGCTGAAACCTGCGGTTCCATGCCCATATTGGTGATGGTATACGAAGTGAAATAGGCATTGGCAGCCGACGACACGTTCGATCGGAACTTGGGAGCCAAAACTTCCAGTGAGTTGGTTGTTTGCAGCTCCTTATTGGCTTCTGCAATCAGGTAGTCGGCTTTTTTATT
>JAPLDV010000379.1 GCA_026391235.1 Bacteroidia bacterium
GGTAACTATTTGAGTGACCATGCGGTCTTCCGGGCTGGCCAGCTCATTTTTCAGCCTTGTCTCCATGCCCTTTTCCCGCGCTGAAGTTGCGGGAATGATCTTTGTCATATTTCCTGAGGGGACTACGGTAAACCCGTTCACTTCCAGGACAGACAGAAAGACTTTATAGACATCTTCCAGAGGGATTTTTTTCGGAGATATGATGGTGACCTTGCCTTTGACTTTGTCATCAATGATGAAATTTTTCCCCGTAAGTTCGCTGATAAACTTTACCAGCACGCTTATATCGACATTGTCGAAATCAAGGGTTACATATTTTTTAGCGGCTTCTTTTTTCGCGGGCTGGGCCGACGCTTTTCCTTTTTTTGTTTTCTGACGTTTTCGTTTCGCATTGTCCGTTTTAACGTCTGTTACCTGCTGGGCGGAAGGAATAGTCTGTTTTATAGCAGCAGTCGGTGCCGCTGGCGCGTTTGTTGTATTAACATTTTCGTCGGTACCGGCAATATGGGCCGCAAATGCCTGTCTTCCAGCGCAAAGCATTATTACCAGCGCGATTATACCGCCGAAGATCAGACACGGCCTTATAATAAAAGAATGTATGGTTTTCATTTTAATTTAATTTTTTCTCCAAAAATTTTTTAAACTCCGGCAAATTAGCCAGAGCCTTAAGATCGCCGTCATTTTTAGCCCATTTTCTTACTTCCGGGTTAAACTCAATTGCATTCTTCAGATAAAACAGGCTTTGGGGCACATCATTTTTTTGCGCGTAAAGACAGGCCAGATTATAATGAGCGTCGGTGTAATCATGTTTTATATTGAGCGCGTCATTAAAACGCATAATCGCAAGTTTGAAATTTTTTTCACCCATGTATATCACACCAAGATTATTAAATGCCTTTACGTTATATTGATCAATTTCAACCACTTTCCTATAAAGTATTTTGGCTTCTTCTAGTTTCCCTTTACGTTGCCGATCAAGGGCTTGCGCGAAAATAGCTTTAGATTCAGCAGTTTCCTGCTTAATTCTAACCTGTGCTGTTGTTTTCTGTGGCTTGAGCTCAACTTTTGTGTTGCCCTCCGGCTTATGTTCGGCAACAACAGCCGATGCCACCACAGGAGGCGCGCTTATCCTTTGTATTACCGGCATCTTTTTATCTTCAGACCAATATAGCAGAACAATAATTCCCGCGGCAAAGAAGAAAACTATCGATATCCCCATTAGTGAAAGCCATCTTTTTGGCTGTTCAAGTTTTTTCCCGTCTGCCGAGACTATATTTTCATAGGCTACATAGCGTGATTCTTTCTCTTTTTGCACCTTACGTAATGCTTCATTTATGTAGCTCATAATATTCCTTTGGTCAAGGACTTACATTGTCAACTAAGTTGTCAGACGCGACCATATTTTTCTGCCGCTGTTCATTGTTTTTTGGAAATAATTAATGCCGATATCATGAACCGCCAGCTTGACAATTTTGCGGTCGATATTGCTGACATTTTTTGTATAGGCAACCAATAATGCCCTGTCG
>JAPLDV010000469.1 GCA_026391235.1 Bacteroidia bacterium
TAAACCCGGGTTTTGCGCAGACAATTCCTGCCGATAGCTTATATCTCGGACAAACCCCGCCTGAAGATTCCGCAGTTGTTTTTGCCCCTGGGATAGTCACAGTTCCGAACAGGAATGTCCCCTGTATCAGTTTTTCCCCCGATGGAAAATCCGCCGTTTTTTATGTTGCGTTTTGGCCGAACCCCGGTACTCCGTATACCATGCTTACCGAATATAAAAATGACAGGTGGTCAGTTCCGGCACCGGCATCATTTACGACCAACAGGACAACAGGCGAACCCATTTTTGCGCATAATGGCAGCAGAATTTACATGTTTGCGAGTGGAGTTTCGAACCAGGTCGGTTCCGTTGATTTATCCTATTCAGAGAAAAATGGCACCGGATGGAGTAACCCTAAAAGCATGGGTAATCCGCCTAATCTGGCTGAGGATCAATATCATCCGTGCCTTGTGGCTGATAGTTCAGTGTATTTCTCGACCAGCAGCGGCGATATTGCCCGTTGTCAGTACAAGAACGGCAGGTATCAGCCCAGAGTCATTTTTCCTTTCCCGGTCAATAAAGCCAACACTACCCAAACCTGGGGAGACCCCTATGTTTCACCTGATGAAAGCTACCTGATATTCAAGTCCACCCGGACCGGAGGTTATGGTTTGAATGATATCTACATCTCCTACAAGAAAGCGGATGGAAGCTGGACAAATCCCAAAAACCTTGGAAACAAGATCAATACACCAAATGATGAAACTGCTGGTGATATCACTCCGGACGGCAAATACATGACATTTGCCTCAAACAAATCAATCTATTGGGTGTCAACGAGTTTCATTGAAACACTTAAGAACACCAATTTTGTTCCCTATCTGAAAACCAAGCTGAAAAACCAAACCGGTAAAGTCGGGGAATCATTCAGCTATACGATCCCCGACAGCACTTTTATCGATGATGACGGCAACAACACGTTAACCTGGTATGTCACCAGCCGATTGCCTGAGGGACTGAATTTCGATGCTGACACAAGAACACTTTCCGGAACTCCATCCGAGGCAGAAACTTTTAAGGTAACAGTTTTGGCAATCGATTCGTCTGAGGTGTCCGTCTCAACCACGTTCACGTTAAAAATCAATAATTCATCAGGTCTCAATATCGAAGCCCTGGAACAGGCTGTCCAGATTTTTCCCAATCCGGCAAAGGACAGGATATATCTGTCGATCGCAAAAGCGGATTATTGCCAGGCAAATATCTCTATTACCGATTTGTCCGGTAAGCAAATTTTCTCTTCCATCATTCAATATAGTCCATTGGCAATGATTAACTTACGGGCTAATCCGGCAGGAATCTATTTTTTGAAACTCACGGTTGACGGAGTGGTCATTAATAAAAAGATTCTTCTGGAATAGTATATCCGGCGGGGTAACGCATTGATGGCCTTTAAGGTAAGTCTATAAATATACTTAAAAAATGCTTAAAAGTATCACATTACTATTGTTTGCGGCATCCTCAGTATATGCCCTGGGGCAGAATGACCTGATGCTGGCGAAGTATCATAAAATCTACTCCGAAAAGATAGGCGAGGACCGCGAGATCTATGTTTCGGTTCCCGAGGAGTACGAAAAAACAGGGAAGAAGTATCCTGTCATTTATATGATGGACGGGGAATTCAATGCAACTCCGGGGCTTATCGGCAGTATCCGTTACCTCGAATCTCTTAGCCAAATACCTGAGTTTATCGTTGTCGGTATCAAAAACACCAACCGCGACAAAGATGTTTATCCTGTGGAGGTTACCTATTCAGATGGTACAAAGGCAGGGGGAAGGGCCATTCAGTATCTGAGTTTTATCTCGGATGAATTGATCCCTTTTATCAACAAAACCTATCGGACCGAAGATTACAAAATACTCTTCGGAACTTCAAATACCGGGTTTACCACTGTTTACGCGATGTTCCAAGATCCCGGGGCATTTAAAGCATATATCGCAGCAAGTGCAACACTTTCTATTCCGGTTTTCACTGCCAGCCGGGATAGTTTGGTTAAGAACTGGAAGGGAGGCGAAAAGTTCCTGTACCTGGTGATGGGCGAACACGATTACCCTACCATTATCCGGTTGAATGGTGCTTTAAAAGAGGTCATTGACATCAATAAACCAGAAGGGTTAACCTGTCGCTTAAGCGTTCTGGAAGGTGAGGGCCATGTTCCGGCAAGTTCCATCGCTGAAGGATTAAAATGCCTGTTCCGTGATTGGAAGTACACTGGTGAGATTACCGATAAGGAAAATCAGGAATTAAAACAGCACTATTCCATTCAGAAAAGAAAATATGGCTTCTCCGAGGATTTTCCGGTAAGATAAATGAGGTTGCATGTTAAGCCAAAAAATCCCCTGTGAAGCAGGCAATGCCATGAATAAACGATTCTATATCCTCTTTTTTACTTTACTTTTACTGTACGGCGTATTAATCGGTTGGATAGTAACCTTTGATATACCCCTTATCCATTCGAATCCGGGAAAAAAAGGATTTGAGATTTCCCCGGGAGAGGGTTTCCAGAAGGTTTGTGTAACCTATGTCGGAAATGCCGGATTTCTGATCGCTGTTGATAATAGGAAAATTCTGATTGATGCCACTTTTAAGGGGTATAAAGGCCACTATGAGTTGCCGGACTATATACAGGAAAAAATCCGGCTTGGTCAGCCTCCTTTCGATGGGGTGGATGTCATCCTGGTCACCCATAATCATGGGGATCATTTCGATGCAGAACTGGTGAAGCAATATTTGACAAATAATTCCAAGGCAGTTTTTGCATCCACTTCGCAGGTTACTGCAACCCTGGCTGATTTTCCCGACCGGGTCATAACATTCAATTCATCAAAGGGTAAACCCGATCGTAAAGAGTTGCGGGGGATTAACATCGAGGCCCTTTACCTGCCGCATGGAGCTACCAAGGCGGGTCAGACAGAACTTCTCAATTATGGTTTCATTGTATCTGTCAACGGAGTAAAACTATTTCACACTGGTGATATAGATATACAACAGTTCAGCTTTGATGAATTCAGGGCTTATCAACTGCCGGAGCAAAAAATAGACATTTCCTTAATTCAGCATTTTTACCTGACCAATGACCCGACAGAAATGAAATTTGTGCGTAAAGCGATCGGTAGCCGGTTTATCATTCCGAGCCACTATCATTACACAACCCCTCCATTGGATACCGTGTTGGTGTTAAGTAATTACCCCGATGCCATCCTGTTCAAGCAAGAACTTCAAACCTGGATAATGCCTTCTGAAAAGCCAATTAAGTAGGGCAAATGAAACGAGTATACCTTTTTTCTGCCTTGTTGTTCCTCAGCCTGCATGCCTTTGAACCCGCCCATGCACAGGTTTACGGCCCCCGAAACAAAAAGGCCCCCATTTCAATAGATGTGTTTGCCGGCCTGAAAAACCAGATTAAAATGAAACTGAGCGATTTCGCCGACAGCATCGCTTACATTCCATTACAGGGATTGCCTGAAGTCCCGATAGGCTGGGTGGCTAATCTGGAAATGACACCCGATGAACTATTTGTACTGGCATCGCATGAAATCGGGCTTTTAAGGTTCAACTATTCAGGAAAATTGAAGAACCGGATCGGACGCATTGGTAACGGTCCCGGAGAATTATCGATGGGATCAGATTTTTCCTTATCGCCAGAAGAAAAACGGATCTATTTCCACCGGAATTTTACTCACAATGAATTGTGTTTCAGCTATGAT
>JAPLDV010000352.1 GCA_026391235.1 Bacteroidia bacterium
CACTCGAAGATTTTCGGGGATTGACTGAATGCCTGGACGGTGATGAGCAAAGCAGTTGCTGCAAGTAAGGTTGATAACTGGTTTTTCATGGATTAATATCTATTTGGTCAGGATTGATTCAGCAGTAAATTGACGATAAAATTGCCACAAATTAGGGGTAGTTATGAAATGAATTGACGCAAATACAATCTTTCCAGTATCCTTATTATTGTTTCTTTGCAGGTTATGAAAGGAATCTGGACCATAACCCTGCTGGTATTTTCCAACACCTTTATGACGTTTGCCTGGTACGGGTAATTGAAAATGCGCGAATTCAAGTGGTTCAGGGCATCACCCTGATGGTTTTCATCTTCCTGATTCTCGCCGTATACTTCATCTTCAAGGATTTATCGAAATCCGGAAAGTCTCGATGGCGTTGTGCCCGATCTTCAGTACCAGCGAGTTGTTCACCACCGGAATCTCCCTCGGGTTCTCCTCGATCATGTCGGTGACCCACGCCTTGCCGATTTTGAAAGGAAAAGTCACAGTGACTTCGGTATCTTTCCCCTCCATTTCGTAAAGCCTTATTACATAATCGTTTGTATCGTCCGCCTTTTTCAGCGTGCTCACGATCACGTTCTTTTTATTTAAACCGATAAATCCCTGCGACTCGGGCATTCCCTCTCCCTTCTTGACCGAAACACCGCATACCGCAAGCAGTGGTTGTGCGGCGGAAGTTGCGGCATGATAGCTGTTCCGCCAGTCGCCCTTGGCCGATGTGATGGAGAATTCGAAATGGTGGTCGCCCGGATCGAGGAACCAGTTGCCCAGTCCGTGGCAGCTCCTGCGGCTGGCCAGCAATACCGGCTGCAAAACCGGATACTTTACCGGATCCGAAGTGGGGTCGATATAGTCGAATCCCATGACGCCCGAGGTGACCATTACAGTGCCGGTGGAATCGTAGCCGGCGAACCAGTTCTGGATCTCCCGCGGCCGCACCTGTACATACGGCTGGTTGTAATCCACACCCGGATAGGAAAATCCGGCGGCGCCTTTCGGCTCGTCCTTGCCCACTTCCACGGCGCACATCGTTCCTTCGTACACCACCTTGCCGTTTTTCAGGTTCAGCGGGAAGGCCAGCCGGAATTCGCGCCAGATGGTGCCGTCCCAGCCAAGCAGATCGGTCTCCACATCGATCCGTTTGATTTCTTTGTACAGGATGACCCGCAGGCGGGCGGTGCAGTGACTGAATACCGAAGAGGTCTCCCACACTGAACGGACTTTTCCTGATTCGATGCAGCTCCAGCCGGCACCCATTTCACTGAGTTTGGCAAATCCCTGCATGTCGGGCTGCTGGATCTCGGTGAACTCTCCGGCGCCCAGACCTTCTGAACGCATGGTGAAGAGCTCGGCGCCCTGGAATTTGCCGGTGTTCAGCAGATCTTTGTTCATATCCTTGTCGATCAGCGAGCTGATACCGCCCTTGCCCAGGACCACCTTGTAATAAGGTGTTTCCAGAAATCCCTTGCCGATGGTGTTGTCGATATCCTTTGCATCCTTCATTACCAGATAGTAGGTTTTATAACCCATGGCCGGCACATCTTTCGCCACGAAAGTGAAATTGTAACGCTCCGATGGTTCCGGGTTTTTATCCGGTATGCTGATGGCCTGCATCGGCACCTCGTTGCCCTGCTGGTCGACGAGCCTGAAGTTGAGGCTGGTCTTGTCGAATACATACGACCGGCCCATGGCGTTGAAGGAGGCCTTCACCAGATCGGTGCGGTTCCACGAGAGGGTGTTGTACACTACCACCGGATAGCCCTTATCCTGGAAGCCGATCTTCGAATTCAGTGCCGAAAGAGAACGGTTGCGCACCTCGTGGGCCGTCTGATCAGCGAACAGAAACTTGGCGAAGAAGATGCTGTCGGTGATGGCCCCTCGTTGCCCGCCCCAGCCGTGGTCGGGATAAATAGCCTCCTTCCACGCCGCGTGCAGGCGCCCGGCATCGCCGGTGCCTCCCGGGTTCGCCAGGATGGAGCTGATGGAGGAGAACTCTTCGGCCTCGGTGAGGGTGCGCCAGGCATCGCGGCCTGCCTGGAGTGTCTGGTGGTGGCTCGGACCTGTCTTGTAGAACCACACGGTCGGCCGCTCACCGGTCATGGGTTCGATCTTCAGCTTGCCTTTGGCCACCTCGTCCATGAAGGATTCAACGGTGGAATATTTCATGATGGGCATGCCGTACCGGGTAGGGATCTTTTGGTTCCATTCGGCGATGAAGTCGTTCATGTCCACCGGCTTGATTGCGTCGGTGGAGAGAATGAAGCAGATGTGAGGCGGGATGCCGCGCTCCTTGTAATATTTGGCCAGTTCGGCGAATTTCACCTTCAACAACTTGTACACCTCATTGATGTCGCGGAGCCCACTCATGCCCGGCTTGAAAAGCAGGTTGATCATGTTGGTGTAGTGGCCGGGCGAGTAGGTGAGGATGCCGGTGCCATCAGGGCTCATCCAGTTGTAAAAGCCTTCGCTCATGCGGCTCACCGACATGTAGCTGATCCCCGATTTCTTCAGGATCTGGGGCATCTGGATCGAGCGCGAAGGCACATCGGGGTTCCAGTAGATGCGGGTGTCGCAGCCCGGGAATATCTCGTGGAGGTACTTCCGGCCGAAATAGGTCTGACGGATGAGCGCCTCGCCCGAATACATGTTTTCATAGGGTTGGATATAGGTGCCGCCCCATTCGAACTTTCCTTCGCGGGTCAACTTTTCCAGCAGAGGTTTCTGGTCGGGGTGCAGCGAGAGGTACTCCTCGAGGTTCAGTACCTGTTCAACGGAGAAAACATATTCCGGGTTCTTTTCCATCAGCCGGATGGCAGGGGCGATCATCATGGTGTCGCGCTCGATTTTGCAATTTTCAGGCGAATCCATCCAGGCAATATCCTGGTGGCTCGACGGGATGATGTGAATAACCCCTTTGGAGAAATAGGAGGAATTGGCGGTTTGTGCCAGGGCGTTGATGGAAAAGAACAGAGATGCAACTATGGCCAGGCTGATTCTTGTTTTCATTCGTAAATAATTTATTGTTTCATGGTTAATTGGCTCGTACTCATGGAGCCCTCAATTATTTTCATTGCGTTTTGCGAGCATTGGCTTATGAGGGGTTCATAGGAAATTGTTAAGCGATTGAGGTGTTGAAAATACGAAATTGCAGGATATTTTGAGAGGGGGAAAGGTATAAGATTTAAGAGCTAAACGGGAGGCTTATGAGGGCCAAACGGGAGGACACGTGGGTCCTCCCCTACGAAAACTCTCGGGTGGGGTGAAACGGGAGGACACGTGGGTCCTCCCCTACGAACGATGAAACCGATCGGCAATCCATCGCGATGGATTATTTTTTATATATTCTGATATTCTATTGAAATCCGCATCGGTCCGAATGATATGGTCCCAATAACTCCGTTGCCAGAGTTTTGTTTTGTTACCATTGCCTGCAGATTTCTGCATCCGGTAAAATTCATTCGTTGACATGGTTTTAAACCACTG